>NZ_JAKEVK010000026.1:0-39263 GCF_022398435.1 Pseudoalteromonas sp. Isolate6
GAGTTGTATTGAAAATCCTTTTAAGGATTTAGATACTAGAAAAAATTTGCCCAGATAGCTCAGTCGGTAGAGCAGAGGATTGAAAATCCTCGTGTCGGTGGTTCGATTCCGCCTCTGGGCACCATCCTTTAAAAAACCTCGCAATCGCGAGGTTTTTTGCTTTCTGATACTTTGTATTTCTTATCTTCGCAAAAAATAGACCCATCTAGTTACAACTGAGATTTACTTTTCAAAATACAGTGCTTAATATGCAAAAATGAAACTGGTTATCATTTGCATTTTTAAAGGTTTGATGTGAGAGAGAGCAAGGTCTTGCTAATCGAAGACGACTGTACTTTAGGTACCTACTTGGTAGATTTATTGCAAAAGTCAGGATATCAAGTTGATCAGTGCTTTGATGGTGAGTCGGGACTACGAGTTGCGCAGTTACAGCAACATAATTTGATCCTTTTGGACAATATGTTGCCAAAATTAGATGGTGTTTCTTTGTTAAAAAAGCTGCGAGCAACGAGTCAGATCCCTGTTGTAATGGTGTCTGCAAAGGGGGCCGAGGAGGAGCGCATTATAGGTTTGGCGCATGGGGCTGATGACTATATTGCTAAACCTTTTAACTCCACTGAGTTGCTCTTGAGAATGGAAAGTATTCTTAGGCGAAGCCAAAATATAATTCAACTTTCTATACCGTCAGAGATTTCCATTGATGGCCTAACACTAAACTCGCAGACTCAATCGGTTTATGTCCATGGCGAAATATTAGAGTTCACACCAATTCAGTTCAAGTTGCTTTGGGAGCTTGCTTCACGGCCACATACAATCATAACCAAACCTGACTTATATCTGTCTGTGCTTAATAAAAAATTAGGAGCGTATGATAGGAGTTTAGATATGCACTTAAGTCGAGTACGCAGAAAGCTTAATGAAGCAAACTGGCATGGTGAGCGTTTACAAACTGTGCATGGAAAAGGTTATTGTTTTAAATGAAACGAAATATTTTGTGGAAACTGAGCTTAATCCTAGCTGCTGGTTTGGTCGCTTTTTTCTATTTACTGCATGCCTTAACACTTAAAACAGAAGAAAGTATGAGTATGATAGCTGTAAGCGATAGAATCCAGATGAAGAATTGGAAGTCTGAAGCTGAAAGACTCTACTTGGCTAACAACCAAGAAGCGCTAGAGGCTTGGATAAAAAACCTGATGGAAGAAGAATCTACATGGGTATCAATCGCGAGTTTTGACGCTATTCATTTAGCTGGAGAGCCAATAGATCAGAATATCGTTGGAAGCTATCACTTTGGTCGGAGCATTGAATGGAAAATACATTTATATTTTGAATCAAATCCAATAATGGAGCTTCCATTCGAGTCTTCTAATGCAAGCTTACTCATAAAGTTGCCAGAGCGAATGCGGCCTGGGATCTACTGGAATACGACTAAATTTATGCTTCAGGTACTCATTCCTATGGCAGTGTTGGCGGTATTATCCATCTTTCTTTATCGACATATCATTATTCCATTGCGACAGCTGGATAGTGCAACAAGTGCTTTTAGTAAAGGCAATTTTAAAGTAAGACTTGGAAAGTATCTTGGCAAGCGCAATGACGAGTTTTCACATTTAGCCTCTACGTTCGATCAGATGGCATCAAGGATCGGGGAGCTAATTGCAAGTCAACGTCAGCTAATCGCTGATCTGTCACATGAACTTAGAACTCCGCTAACTCGACTAGATATTGCGGTTAGTAACTTTGAAGAGAATGATAGCCAGCGACACTTAGAACGTATTGCACGTGAATCTCAACAGATTAGAAAGTTGGTCGAAGATTCACTCACTTTGGCTTGGCTAGATAATGAAAATCCAATGTTACAGAAGGAAAGCGTAGATTTAGTAGACCTTTTGGATGTGTTGATCGATGACGCCAAGTTTGAGTTTCCTGATCGAACGCTGTTATTTGAATCGCCAAAAAGTGCCGTTGTTGTAAATAGTTGCCATAGAGCACTGTGTCCAGCAATCGAGAATATCATTCGTAATGCCTTACGCTTTACGCCTGAAGGTAAAAAAGTCGAGATAAAACTACAGCGAATAAGCAACGATTATTTAGTTGAAGTGCTAGATCAGGGGCCTGGGATCCCCGAAGAGTTTATTGAGAAAGTATTTGAGCCATTTTTCCGTGTGGACAATGCTCGTCTCGCACAAAGTGATAGTTTTGGTCTTGGTTTAGCACTTGCTAAGCGACACTTGAGGAGTGTTAGAGCGCGCGTGTCAGCACGTAATTTAGCCAGTGGAGGGTTGGTTGTACAAGTAATAATTCCGATTTCGTAAAATGTAACAATTGTAAAAGTGATTGCTTGAGAAAGCTAAATAGTAATAATTCTGATTCAGCCTTTTAACTGTTGTTTGAGACATGAATCATGCCATTTTTATCCCAAAAAAGTCATTTCTTTAGAAAAACTACCATAGCGTCAGCCGTTTCTCTTGCTTGCTTTAGCCTGAGCTTTGGCGTACTCGCAGAGCAATCCGATACAGAAAATGAACTAAAAAAAGTCGAAAGAATTACCGTTGTCGGGGCAACAACAAACTCCGAAATTACACCTGCAGTATTAGCTAACTACCAAGCAAATGACCTAGAAGATATTTTCCGCCATACCCCCTCAGTTACTGTTGGTGGGTCGCTGGGGATTGCACAAAAAATCTTTGTTCGTGGAGTGGAAGACTCAATGGTGAATGTCACTGTAGATGGTGCTCCACAAACAAGTACACTATTTCATCACATTGGTCGTGTTGCCATTGAGCCTGAGTTATTAAAAAGTGTAGAGGTACAAGCTGGTGCTGGTGAAGCAACAGCAGGAAGCGGTGCAGTTGGTGGCGCAATACGTTTTAAAACGAAAAGTGCGGCGGATCTATTGGATGAAAATGACAGGTTCGGTGGAACTGCCAAAGTAAGTTATTTTACCAATGACGGGCATAAAGAGAGTTTATCTTTATACGGTAAGGCAACTGATTCAATCGGTATTTTAGCTTCGTATGTAACAGTTAGCCGCAAAAATATGGAAGATGGTGATGGTAATACGCTTCCAGGAACCGCAGCAGATCAAACATTAGGATTTATTAAGCTGAATGCCAAGCTGACAGAGTCTCAAGATATTACAATTAGCTACGAACAAAGAAAAGAGGACGGTGAGTTTGGCAAGCAAACAAACTGGGCACCACTTGAAAGCGACCCACTGTTTGCATCATGGGGTGAGCGCGAGACTTTAGTGCTTAACCACAACTGGTTTTTAAATTCTCTGGTGAATTTAGAGACAACAGTGTACCAAACAAAGTCATCATTCAAGCGCGAGTTATATACCTGGGATGCTTCAATTGAAACGATAGGTTTTGATATTCGCAATACCAGTGATATCGGCACTCACTCTATTACTTATGGAATTGAGCACAAAAACGATAAGGTACATTCGCAGTCCTATGAAGACTTTGGTGGGATTTTTGACGAAGATGGTACTGTGTTAGGAGCTTATGTCCAAGATCATTGGCAAGTTTTTCCTGATCTGCGTTTAAGTTTCGGTCTACGTTTTGATTCCTATGAGTTGGATCATCAAGGTGTGGAAGCAAACTGGGTGAAGGTTGATGGTGTTTGGGTTGTTGAGACTGATGCAGCTGGTGCACCAGTTACATCAACCAGTGAATTCTCAGCCAAAAAACAGGATGGTTTTAGTAAAAATGTTGGATTGCTATACAACCTTACTGATAACTTGACGTTGTCACTTGGTTATGCGGAAGCGCTGCGAGGCAGACAAATTGCAGATGCATTCACGGTCGGTGAGCTAACGCCGAATGCAAACTTGGTTCCTGAAGAAGTAGAAAATGTTGAACTCGGTATTCAATATAATGATGGTACTTGGATGTTTGAAGCATCTGCATACTCTAGCACAATTAATGGTGTTGTCTTCGACAAGTTTAAAGGGCGTGAAGGGGTTTTCTACGAAAATATCGGTGACTTAGGTAGTGAAGGCTTTGAACTAGTTGGTGGTTATCAAGCGGACAATTTTGATGTAATTGTCAGCTTTAACCATAACAACGTTGAATTGGATAATGTGATATTTAATTGGCCAGATCCCACAGACGCGACATCCACAAACCGTATCGAAGTTGACAACATTGACTTGGCTGCCTACGAATACGGTGGTCTAGGTAATGCGGTTGGAGACTCATTGAACGTAAACTTTAACTATCACTTAAACGATCAGATTAAACTTGGCTGGAATTACAAGTATGTAGCGAGCTTAAATGATATCGAAGTATTTCACCGTTCAATTGAGCTAGGTTGGGTTGAAAAGCTTGAGACAATTGACAAACCAAGCTACCAGTTAGTCGATGCTTATGTTAGCTACGAGCCATTCGACTCTTTGAGAGTCGACCTTTCAATACAAAATTTATTAGATGAGTCTTACCGCAGCCATGGTAGTGTCGCCGATTACGGTCACATTCCTGGTTATGAAGGTGTCGTCGGGATCAAAGAAGCAGGTCGCGATATTAGGCTGACAGTTGCCTATCAGTTCTAGTGTTATTGTCAAAAGGGCTAACTTACAGGGTTAGCTCTTTTCATTTGGTTATTGTGCTAATGAAACCTTTATTTAAGCCAACGCCAGCTGCGCATATTACTTGCCGAGTTTTACTTAGCGTGATTGGTGGTTATGTTATCGCTAACTTGAGTGCCATGCTTATTTCGTACTTACCATCAGACAATAAAGTCGATGGTATTGTCGCGGGAATGATGTCGAGTTTTATTATTTACACTTTGATTGTGATCGTGGTGTTTGCTGTTAAAAGCACTACTAGAGCAATATTTTTTATTGCGCTTTTAGTTGTTTTGCTAAGCGTTTTAGTCATGTATCTAGAAAAGGCTATTTGAGAATGAAAGCGAGATTTCGACAGTCTATGAGTTGGCTACATACGTGGACCGGCGTTGTTTTTGCGTGGATGTTGTACTTCATTTTTGTAACTGGCAGTGTTGGATATTTTGAAAACGAAATTGATCGTTGGATGAAACCTGAAATCATGGTTTCGAAAGGACTTGAGGATAGCGCAATAACGAATATCGCGACCAGACAACTCAGCATACATGGTGATAATGCATCACAGTGGTATGTAAGCTTTCCCACATCAAGAGATCCATTTATTGAAATCTCTTGGTTAGAACCTGAGAATGCCGAAAGAAAAACAGCGAAACAATGGCACGAAAGCAGCCTCGACCCAATGACGGGAGCGCTTATCCGTAATAGACAAACTAGCGGAGGTGAGGCGCTTTACCGTTTGCATTATAATCTACATTATGTACCGCAACTTGTAGGCTATATATTAACCAGCATTGCTGCAATGCTAATGCTTATAGGGTTAGTTACTGGTCTAGTTATTCACAAGAAAATTTTCGTTGAGTTCTTTACGTTCCGGGCTCAAAAAGGGTTGCGTTCTTGGCTAGATATTCACAATATTTTTAGTGTGCTACCACTACCCTTCCACTTGATGATCACCTATAGCGGGTTATTGCTGCTGATGGGGATCACTATGTCTCCAGTTATTGACCTGCGCTATGGAGAAGGTCAGCAAAATCATCGCCAATTTTATGCGCAATCACAGATAGAGCAAAAGTCACAGCAAATAATCGAGATGCTCCCCACAGAGTTAAGCGTTCAAGCTGCTTTGGCCGATGCTAAACGTCGCTTCAAATCACATAAAGTTAGCTATGTTGGAGTCGTTGAAAGAAATACAGAAAAAGAACACATTGAGATCTGGTTTGAATCGAGAAGTGGTGTCGAATTCGCCTCGTTGCTTGAGTATCGTGCTATTGAAGATAAAGTTATGCTCGAAACCTCACTCGGAAAAGCTGGGGGAGCTGCAAGTGTGTATGATTTCTTGGAGCATTTACATGAGGGGCTATTTGCTGATATTTACCTAAGATGGATTTACTTTTTATCAGGTTTGTTTGGCGCAGCGATGGTAGCTACTGGCCTTATGATATGGTTGAAAAAGCGTAAGGCAGTGAGTAGCACTAATAAAATCCTAACGAGTATTATAGAGCGCATAAATATTGCGATGATCCTTGGGCTTCCTATCGCGATAGCGTCTTACTTTGCTGGTAATCGGTTATTGCCAATAGACTTTCCAAGCCGAGCAGCTTGGGAAATGCATATACTTTTTATAACGTTAGGTTTATGCATACTCTATTGTGGATTAGCCTCAAAAAAATGGCTTTGGCAGCGAATGTTATGCTGTGCTGCTTTGGTATATGGGCTGCTACCTATACTTAACGCACTAACAACGGAACATAATATATGGCTTAGTTGGATAAATAGCGATTGGCTGATGGTTGGATTTGATTTAACGGTATTATTTATCTCTATTTGCTTTGTAGCAGCTTTTTGGGTTGTACGTTGCCGACAAGAAGACATCAGTGTTAAGGCGGCCCAATGAAGTTAATTGTTGTTTTGTTTGTGTTACTTTTCTTAGCCTTTGCGTTATTGAATTTATCCTTGTCACGACATAGGGTGAAGCTCTCTAACAGAGACGGAGCATTCGGTGTGGGTCAACAACGACGATTTAGGATATTCGGATACTTACTGTTATTCATTACGGTGGCTTTTGCTACAGCGATGTGGGGTGTCTCTTTAGGGCTAGTTTATTGGTTCGCCACAGCAACACTCACATCAATTTTGGTGGTTTTGTTGTGGACTTACAAACCTAAATTTTTCAGCTTTTTAAATAGGTGCTAATGACTTTCTAATGGGTTTTAGTTTAATGCAGCTGGCTTACTCAATTCCTATGCAGTTGGCGTAAAAGCTGGTAGTAGCGGGCCAGTCACTAAATACAGCAACTACGCCAACCTGTTTTACCAATATGTCCAACACCCTAAGTATATCGCCATCATGCTTAACTGCGTTCTTGACTGTTTGATAATACCAACCACCGCCGTTCGCTAAAGGACCTGAGCGCTCTAAAGACCAAGCAATTATCTTTAATCCTGCGCGTTTAGCGGCGAGGGCGTATTGCGACGGAATGATATCGCCGTTTTTATCTTCGCTAATTAACATCCAAATTGGTGGGGCGATAATTTTTACCTTATTTTTGGCTAAGTCTTCCATTGACGGTTGCCAAGTACTTGGTTTGTTAATATCAAAATTTTCGCCAGCTTCTCTACCATCAAGAAATACGGCATGGTTTGCAAACTCTGGCGCATGTTTTATCCAGTACTGAATATCTTGGTAAGAAAAGGATTGTGGAAAAACTTGAGATGGGGGGACATTGCGCTCAGTATATTCATCCAGCATTTTTTGTGCGAGCTGACTTTGGCTTAACCCATTAAAGGGCATTGGCACTTCTGGCGTTTTTAACTCAGGAGTCATATTTACACCCAGTTGCTTAAATAAAGCAATGCTTTCGCTGTGGGTCATTACTGTTCCAGAACTTGCATAAAGATCTGTACGCCAATTGGGCGTACCTTTTACGTATTCGGCGGCAGTTGTGGCTTTATTATTTACGCCATCCATTTTACCGGTTAGCTGTTTAAACTCCGCTAATGTGAGATCTGAGGTACAACACTCTGCAAAAGCGGGCTCATTCATGTCTGGATTGGCTGGTGTGAAAGGCTTTTTACATTTAGCCGCAAGCTGGGGTTTTAGTAAGATATCTGTCGTTGCGTGTAAGTCACATTGTGCATGGCGGCAAACGAGAGTCTTGTCTTTGGTGAAGGTTACATCGCATTCGAGCGTGCCTGCTCCCATTTTTGCGGCGGCAATGTATGATTCTTTGGTGTGTTCAGGGTAGAAAAGTGGCGCACCGCGATGTCCTATGGAAAAACGTGTGCGCTTGATTGGTTTATCTAAACAGCTTGCAAGCTTTTCTTTCAGCTCACCATCAGGGAGTTGCGAAACCAAAAATTGAGGCCGTGTGCCGACATCAAACTGTTTTGTTGCCTGACACCCCGTTAAAAATACCGTTAACCAGATAAGGCCTAATGTTAGGCGCATAGCGACTCCGCTTAATACTTGCAAAAAAGGTAAGTAAAGCATGAGTTTTTGACAGCTAGATGTCAGTCATACGAGCGTCTTAGCGATATTGCTGACGATAGTTCTCTACCCACAGTTTGGTAGCTCCGCACACTGCAACGGGCATCACGATGAGGTTAACAAATGGGATTGAGGTCAGTATAAATACCGCACAGCCAAAGCCATAAGACAGCCCTTGTTTACTCTTCAAATCATCTTTCATTTGCTTGAAATGAATTTTATGGTTATCAAACGGGTAATCATTGTATTGCACGCTGTACATCCAACATGTAAACATAATCCATAAAATTTGCCCAACAATCGGCAGCATCCAAAGTAAGATGAAAAAGCCGAGTGCGCGTGGAAGGTAGTAGCAGAGTTTGGTCCATTCTCTACCCAACATTCGCGGCACATCTTTTATGGTATCAATTAGCTTATCATCATTGATGTGTTGGTTGGTCAGGTAAAGCTCTACTTTTTCGGAGAGTAAGCCATTGAAAGGCGCAGCAATAAAGTTGGTTATCACCGTGAAAATCATACTATAACTGAAAAGTATTACTAAGATAGCAATTGGCCACATTAGCCATTCCAACCAACTGAGCCAGTCTGGTAATAACCCGTTGAGGTAAGTAAACCCTTGAGTCAGCCAGTCATAAAGAAAAAAGAGCGACGCACCAAATAGCAATACATTGATTGTTAAAGGAATAAATACAAAACGTTTTAATCCTTTTTGGGTGATCAAAGAAAAGCCGGCAATAAAGTACTCGATACCGCGTGATAGTTGCACTGTACACCTCGTGTTGTAATACCAATTAGTCTTAATACTTGCTCAATTTGAAGGAGTAAACCTGACGCTAGCTGCGTTAAAAATTTCTCATTTAGAACAACTAAATAGCAAAATTTCGCCTGGCTATCGACAAGATTTTCTCGCCTCAAAATAGCTCACTTAATTAAGAAAATTGGTATGATTTAATTCTTTTGATTTAAGGTACATACCAAAAATATCAGCGTTAGTATAACGCTAAACGGCGCGCTACAAACAGGAGATTAGTAACAATTCATCTCAGCTCACACAGTGCTGAATGTGCGTACAAAAATTAACCTTAGTATATTTAAAAGCTTAGTAAATAGATTAGAAATAATACTTGTAAACGCAAGAAACTGCCCATACACTCAAAGTAAGGCAGTAGAAGTGAGAATACTATGCGGTTAGTTCGTTGGATGATTACATTTTGTATGTTGAGTCTGTTGACTGTGTCAACGGCCGATGCTGCTAAATGTGATACCACGCTTTCAATCGCACCTATCGTTGTCGACCTAGACAACTCGAGCTCCAGCCCTGATTTAGATGATTGCGTTGTATCAACGACTCATCGTTTCGCGGTTCCTAGTAGCTTTATCATAGCGCAATCGCAACCAGCCTATTCTTATTCAAACTCAGTAAGCGAGTCTATTAGAGCACCACCTGTCGCAGATTAATTTAGTCCTTTTCCGTGCTTAATTAATTTTAAAGATAGAGGTGATCTATGAACACTTATACAGTATTGAAAACTCAACCTGTTGCAAATCATGAACTTGCTGAAAATAACTTCCCAGCTTGTAACACTGACAACCTAGAGCAAGCACCAGCGCATTGCCTAATGCACAATTTACATTTGGCACCAATGCAGCATATTGATGAAAACAGTAGCATAGATGAAGCTACGTTAGTGCTAGATAAAACGCACCGCAGAGCAAGCTTTGTCGTAGATAGCAAAGAAAAGCTTGTAGGTATGATCTCTAACGCAAGAATTGGTAGTCGCTACGTGTTGAGTATTGCAGAAAGACGTGGCTGTACGAGACGTGATTTAAACGTCAATGATGTCATGATCCCACTATCCGATCTTCGTCAAATCACCTTAAAACAAACTAGCCAAACTGTGGTTGGCAATGTGCTAAAAACAATGGAAGAAGGTGGCTTCGAGTTTTTGCTAGTGATCGATGAAGTGACTCAGCATCCAGTTGGTTATTTTGACCTCATCGATATGATGAAAGCTTGTGGACGTGCAGTAAACTCAATGAAACCGGCAAATAAATTCAGTGATATTGTTGGTACGATTTTGCACCACGCAGAAATTTAAAAGAATCCCTATAGTTAATGTAAATTAAAGTTAGCAAGGCGTCGTAAGGCGCCTTTTTTGTTCTTCAAGTTTGCTCCTATGCAGCAGAAGCTAGGAGCGGTTTTTACTTTGCGCCTGCAAACTCAAGTTGTCGCCAAGACTCATAAACAAAAACAGAAACGGCATTAGATAGGTTCATACTGCGGCTATCGGGCCGCATTGGAATACGGACTCGTTGAGGCTCAGGCAGTGAAAAAATAATGTCTTCTGGCAAACCACGAGTTTCAGGGCCAAACAATAGGCAGTCACCTGCCTCATAGGCTACTTCATGATGGTATTTGCTACCTTTTGTCGTGCAAGCAAATACTCGCTTAGGATTTCGTTTGGCTAAGTATGCTTCAAAGTTTGGGTGGCGCTCAACTTCGCTAAACTCATGATAATCAAGGCCTGCACGTCTAACCCGTTTATCATCCCATTCAAATCCTAGCGGCTCTATTAGGTGTAATGAATATCCTGTATTGGCACACAAACGAATAATATTGCCAGTATTAGGCGGGATCTCGGGTTGGTATAAAACGATATCTAACATGATAGGCCTCTATTAAATTTTGCCCGGCAGTATAGCTGAAACTTGTCGACATTTATATGTGCTGCGCTTGATAGAGCGAAAGGCATTACCCTGCAGCTTTTAAAGTGAGGTTGTTGTGAAAAAGTATACAACCGTAATCTGTTTTTCATTTCAAACCATTACCCTGTAATATAATAGCATCGCGATGCATGAGCATGTTGCGAGTGGTTTGAAGACTAATCAGAAGTTTAGGTTTTCAGTTAGCCAAACTTCAGATTAAATAACATGAAAGAAATGAGGTGCCAGTGGATCGCAGCTATGAGTTTTGGGTGAGGTTTTCGAGTGTATTCACCATAATAATGGTGGGATTGATGATCGCGGCTAAATGTTGGGCTTGGTTGTCTTCGGGTAGTGCCGCTATGCTCGGCTCTTTAACTGATTCACTGCTTGACATTAGTGCCTCTTTAATGAATTTCTTTGTACTGAGCTACGCACTGCGTCCTGCGGACGATGATCATCGATTTGGTCACGGAAAGGCAGAAGCTTTAGCTGGGCTTGGACAAGCTGCATTTATCGCGGGCTCTGCGAGTTTATTGGCTTTTCATGGTGTAGAGCGCATTATCAATCCAACCCAAATTCCACATTCGTTGTTTGGTGTGTGGGTGAGTTTATTTGCGATAGTGTGTACTTTGTTGGTGGTTGCGGTGCAGTATCAAGTGGTTAAACGCACGCAGTCCATCGCCATTAAGGCCGACTCGTTGCATTATAAGGGCGACATTCTATTAAACCTTGCTGTGCTCCTAGCGGTTTTGCTTAACTTTTATGGTGTAGGTTACGCCGATCCAATTTTTGGTATTTTGGTGGCGATGTATTTACTTTATAACAGTTGGGATATTGCTAAGGAAAGTGCTGCGCACTTGATGGATAAAGAGCTGCCAGACGAAGAAAAAGCACAGATCATACTTATCGCGTCGAGTCATGAGGATGTTTACGGAGTACATGATTTGCGTACTAGGCAAGGTGGAAAAATCAAGTTTATTCAACTGCATCTAGAGCTTGACGATGATATGCCGCTGATGCGAGCACATCAGGTTGCAGATGAGGTGGTTGCTAGCATTAAAGAAGAGTTTGATTGTGAGATGGATGTACTTATCCATCAAGACCCTGTTTCTTTAGCGGTAAGTAGCTCCGCTGTAAACGCATAAAAATCATCTAGCACAGCTTTGCGGGTGTTATCTTGCTCGCAAAGTAGTTCATGTTTCCCGATAAATTTTGTAAGTGTCACATTGTCTCTGTGTGCGGCAAATTGACTCTGCGCCTGATTATCAACAATGCTGTCTTCACTGGCTGTCGCGATACGGATTGGCAGATCTAATTTAATATTCTGGAGCGAGCGGCATTTATGCAGCGCCGTGTATAGCCAAGCAAAACTGACACCACCGAGCTGTAGCTCGGGAAATTGATCGTACAGACCTCTAAATAGCGCATATCTGATTGGGCAATCAGTAAGGTCATTATCTTGAAAAGGCTTGTTGTGGTAGTGCACTTGTCCCAATGCATAATGCTTACTTAGCCCAAATAAACAAGCTGTGCCCGCCAGTCCCTCGGCAAACCAAGCTGGGTAGGGAGTCGTATTGATCCCAAGCATCGGGGCTGATAAATACACTCCCTCAATGTTGTGAGGCCGAAATAACGATAAATAGTCGCAAGTAATGGCACCACCCATCGAATGCGCCAATATAAAAAGTGGTAAGGTATTTTGCTCGGCAACGATTTGATCCATAAAGCAGTGCAATGTTGTGGCATAATCTTCAAAGCGCCTAACATAGCCGATTTGCTTGTCTTTAAGTAATCGTGGCGAGTAGCCTTGTCCTGGATGGTCATAGGTAAATACCGCTATGTTGTTTTGCGCCAACTCCCACAGTAGTTCTCTGTATTTATGCGCCGATTCAATACGGCCATTAACCAATACTAGGCTGAACGTTGCCTTTTCTGGAATGTGGTAGGCGTAAAATAGCCTACCATAAGGGGTATCAAAAAAGCCTTTTTGGCAGCCTTGCCAGTGCTTATCAATTTCAGGAAGATGTGATTCAAGTTGCTGACTTTGGCTATAAAACATGGCTACCTGTGTAATGGAATTCGAATACTGACCTGCAAACCAATATTATTACTAAATTCGATATGGGCGTCATGTACTTTTAACGCATGCTGCGCAATGGCAAGACCCAACCCAAAGCCTCCCATTTGATTTTTAGTCGGCGTACGTGCACTCGACACTCTGAAAAATGGAATGCAAAGCTTGTCCAGTAGATCTTTATTTACGCCTTTACCATCATCACTGATAGTGCATAGCAAGTGTTTACCATCACTTTCAATCTCGACATTAATAAGGCTAGTTGCATATTTAATCGCGTTACGAATAATGTTTTCGAATGCGCGGTTAAGTAGCATTGGGTCGCCATAAAGTATTGCCTCGGGTAGCGCTGAGACGACAAGATCCTTCCCCAATTGTTGTGCTTCAAACTGAGCATCTTCCAGTATCGGGTCGAGCAGTTCATTGAGCTTAATTAGTTGTTTATCGATTGGCGCTTGATCCGCTTCAAGCTTAGATAAATGCAAAATATCGCTGAGCATATTTTCAACTAACTGAGCTTCGCGCTCAATGCGCTCGATATAACTTTGGCTTTGCGCAGTGGCATGGCCCGCCGCAAGCCCTGTGGCCATTTGCAAGCGGGTGAGCGGTGAACGTAGTTCATGGGATATATCAGCAAGTAAGCGCTTTTGATTGTTAACTAAAGACTCTAATTTATCAGCCATTAGGTTAAAATCATGACCCAGTTGACCGAGTTCGTCTTGGCGCTTGGTATTTATATCGGCTCTGCTCGACAGCTCTCCACGAGAAAGTTTTGCAGCGGCTTTTTGTAGCTCTTTAATAGGTAACAATAGATCTCGAGTAAACCAAAAACATAGCAACAAGCTTGCGCTCAGTACGACCGCGACTTTTATCCAAAGTGGCAGGGCTCTTAATTTGACGAGTGCAGTTGGAGTATGGTTTTCAAAAATTAAATAAAGACGATAACTTTCACCTTGAAGTGTAAGCTCTAGGGGGCCAAAAGCCTTGTACTCTGGGGTAAAAATAGCGGTCGGTTTGGCATCCTCAGTAAAACTGAGTAAATCTAAATTCAGCGTTTTTATATTGGGATCGGCAGCAACGCTTTTTTCGGCATCGCGGTGGCTCAAATAGATATTTCGCGCCTTTCTTTTACGTAGTTTAGTGATCTCATTTAACTCAAAATTAGGACGCTCGCTTGCGCGTATTAACGCTTTTTCTAATTGTTTTAGATTTTGCAGCATGGATTTTGAGATACGCTGAGTTTCCACAACATCAGGTTGTAGCATGCTGATCCCGAGTAGCAACAACATAGTGGCAATGATAGTGAGCCAAAACCAGGCAAAAACCTTAACAAGTAAATACCGCTTCATTCATTACGCCTTTAGAAAAATATAGCCAGCGCCGCGGATCGTTTTGATATAAGTATGCTCACTTAATGCGGCAATTTTTTTACGAACATTAGAGACATGCATATCGATAGAGCGATCATAAGGCACAAGTGGTCGGCCTAGTACTTGTCGTGAAATAGTCTGCTTGTCGACCACTTCTCCTGCGGTTCTGACCAGTAAGTGTAGTACTTCGTATTCGGTGCCCGTCAGCGACAGCATTTCGCCATTAACAGTGGCGCTTCTCGAAGCCACATCTAAACGCAATTGATGGATAGTAAAGGTATCATCCGGACTGTGTTGCTTATAATGATCGACGCGACGCGTAATGGCTTTAACGCGCGCAAGTAGCTCCCGGTGGTTAAACGGTTTTGGAATATAATCGTCAGCACCTAGCTCCAAACCAAAGATGCGGTCAAAGTCATCGCCTTTTGCCGTTAACATAATAACGGGTGTCATCTTCTGGACACGTAGCGCTTTCAGTACTTCAAAACCATCCATCTCGGGAAGCATTACGTCTAATAATATTAGGTCGAAATTTTGTTTTAATGCCAGCTTCAGACCTTCAGTTCCAGTGTGGGCCATCGCCACCTCAAAGCCTTCAGCAGTAAAGTATTCTTTTAACAGGCTGCAAAGTTCTTGGTCGTCATCAATAAGTAAAATGGAATGTTTCATTGTCATACTTAGTCCAGCATTGTTGTTTAGCGTTGGCCTGAATAGTTTGGCTCTAGCATATTACACCTTACTTCAACGCCTTATGTAAATTGCCTTTGCTTTTTTTTGCAAAGCACTGACAAAACTTTACCTCTGTCTGACGTTCCTTTTCTTTGCGCTTGCTAAATTTGATGGTGACAAAGCAATGGCGAACAAGGAGCCAACATTATGAAATTACTATCTACTTTAGCATTAGTTACAGCGCTTGGCGTATCGACTTTCAGCTTCACCGCAAGTGCAGGTCCTGCGGGCGGGCATCTTGAACACTCAGCAAGGTTGTTACTATCAGATAAAGGGCAGAAGTTATTAGAGTTAACAGAAGCGCAGCAAAGCCAACTAAAGACAATTTATGCGGACTACAAAACTGCCAAAAAAGCGCTAAAAGAAAGTGGGAAAGAAGCACATTCAAGTTATCGTGAAGAAATGAAAGCACTCATGTTAGCGCCAAATTTTGATAAGGCTCAAGCGCAACTTTTATTGGAAAAAAGCCAAGATAAAAAGCAAGCGTGGGCACTACTTTCGATGGAAACTCGTCACAAAGTGTTTCATGTGCTAAGCGAAGAGCAGCGCGATAAACTCCAAGCACTTAAGTCACGTCGAAGCCACAAAGGTAATAAAAAGGCAGATTAAATCTCAATGTTTTCCTCCAATCTAGCCCTGGCCTTCCTGGTAAGGGCTCTATCAATCACTTGCTACTTATCATCTTCTTATAAAATAAGAGCCTGTACTCCAGTTTGATATAAAGAACTGATCCATTGCAATCAATGTATAGAATAATACGACTGTTTACATAGGTTTAAGTTACATGTTGATAACATGTGTGCGTTGTGGTACTTTTCGATTAGGAGTACATCTAGCGAGTCTGCGGATAACTCTTTGAAATAGTGTCGAATTGAAAAATTCTTAATTTACGCACACAAACTTTCCAATAACTTTTATTTTCTTCAGAGTAACTAAGGGTATTCTTTGTTGTTGGCTGTTTGTTACTAGGTATCACTGAGGGAGACATGCAGACACCTGAAGAGTACGAGGTGACACTTAGGATCCGAGAACTGCTAAAAGAACTCAAAAAGCGTAGAGGCTATACTAAAAAAACCATTAGCCAAAAGCTCGGAATAGGTCTCACCACATTAGACGATTACCTCAACGGAACAAGCTCATTTCGCTTGGGCACCTTAATTAAATTGTCGGAAATTTGCCGGATCCAGCTAAGTGATATTTTAGAAGGGGCGGGGCATATAGCTAAAACCTATCAAAGTGAGGTGAGAAGTACGGAGCAAAAGGAGGAAGAGGAACAAGCAAAAAAAGATAGCTAGTGATTTGTCGAGTTTGCTCTTTTACTAGTTTAATAAACTAATATCAGAGAGTGAAGGCCGAGGAAACCGGCCCGCAGGTCTATTCTTTAAAAAAGCTATCGTCGTTCTTGGCCAGCATCGCTTCTATATCTTCAATCAAACTTTCCGCATCTTGGGGGGTGAGTTCACCACTTTTTATCGGTGTAGAAATCGCGTTTGATTCGTCAGACCAATCACCTAAATCAATTAATTGGCAGCGCTTTGAGCAAAACGGGCGAAATGGACTTTTATCTGACCATTCAACAGCCTGTTGGCAGGTTGGGCACTTTACTGTGGTTGTCATAATACACTTACTTTTTTACTTCCTAATTGTGCAAGTCTAATCGCATTTAATCGCTTTGTGAACCGAGTGTGTATCTACTTCGAGCTGCTTGCATACTAGGTGGGGATCCATGATACGATGATGAAGCTAGATAAAAGGAGGGGGGCATATAAAGGTGGAGAAGTTCGAAGCAACACTAGACAACTGTCACAAAGAGCCAATTCATATTCCAGGCTCGATTCAGTCGCATGGTTATTTATTGCTACTTGATGCTAACACATTGAAACTTCGTTACTTTAGTGAGAATTTTGCCGAGCTTGTAGGCTTTGAACCTAGCGCTTTAGTCAATACTCATGCTGAAAAGATTTTTGCGTCTCCATTTTTTGAGTTGCTTGCCAGCAATTATAAGACCTCTGATATTCACCGCTTAAATCCGATGGTGACCACGGTAACAACCAAAGATTCAAAACGTATTGAATTCTCTGTGGTTGCTAGCCAAAACGAAGAAGGGCTGATTTTAGAGCTTGAACAAAATACGGTGCATGGCATTGAAGGCAACCATTCAATGCAGCACCTTATGAAGCACTCCTTGTCTAGTATGGTTGACTCTCAATCTTTGCAGGCTTCTTACGAAATGGCCGTGGAAGAAATTAGAGAATTAACGCAGTTTGATAGGGTGATGCTGTATAAATTTGATCACGAGTACAATGGTGAGGTGGTTGCTGAATCGAAGCGTAGTGGCCTTAATTCGTTTTTAAACCAGCACTTTCCGGAGTCAGACATTCCAAAACAAGCAAGAGCACTTTATTTAAGAAATCCTGTTCGTTTACTTGCCGACGTTGATGGCGAAAATTCACTGCTTTATCCGCAAGATAAGCCAATAGATTTAAGCGCCTGTATTTTACGGAGTGTTTCGCCAATTCACTGCCAGTACTTACGTAATATGGGTGTAAAGGCGACCATGTCTATCAGTATTATTGTCGCTGGTAAATTGTGGGGGCTGATTGCTTGTCACCACTACGAAAAGCACGTAGTGCCATTTAACACTCGTGAAGTCGCCCAGTATATGGGGTTGATGTTATCTTATCTGATCTCTCTCAAAACCTCATCCTTAGAAGCAATGGCTGAAGCTAATGCACTGACATTAAGCTCTACTGTTACAGAGCGTATGGCAAAAGAGATCTTCTTTGCTGATGGTCTGCGGTATGAGTCTGCGGCATTGCAAGAAATGATGAAAGCTACGGGTGTCGCGTGGCGTGTTGAGAATGATTTGGAATGCTACGGGCAAACTCCCGCAAAGGTGGATATTGAAGCTATTTACCAATGGCTCGTAGAGCACCAACTTGGGGATGACTCTATTTTTTATTGTCATAACTTAGGTGAACTTAACGAAACATTCAAAGCCTTTGCGAAAACCGCGAGTGGGGTGTTATTGATGCCACTTTCTGCGGATGCTAATCACTTCATCATATGGTTTAGAAAAGAAGTTGTTCAAACCAAAAACTGGGGAGGGAAGCCTGAAAAATCCATTGAGTTTTTGGATGATGGTAGCCATCGCTTAATGCCACGCAGCTCGTTTAAGTTATGGGTCGAGAATGTGAAATGCAAGTCTCACCCTTGGACAGAAGCTGAAGTCAGTTGTGCATTGAAGTTTAGAAATACCTTGGTTAATTATGTGCTGGCTAAATCAGAGCGATATAAAAAGCTCAATGCAATTTTAGAGCAAAAAGTCACTAAGCGTACCGAAGCTTTGGAAAACGAGATCACCTCGCGTCGTACAGCAGAGCAACTACTGACGATAGCACTTGAGAAAGCACAAGAATCGAATCAAGAGCTGGAGCGCTTTGCCTTTTTAGCATCTCATGACTTACAAGAGCCGCTTAGAAAAATTCAAATGTTTGGTGATCGGATCCAATGTTCAGCTGAGGGGCTCAATGAAAAACATGCTTCTTATCTCAAACGCATGATGGATTCAGCCGAAAGAATGCAAAAATTGATTAAAGGGTTGCTGAGCTTTTCACGGATTGATCGTAAAGGTGAGTCATTTAAATCATTTGATGGTGATGATGCGTTAGCTGAAACTTTACTGGATCTTGAGTTAGTGATTAAAGAATCAAACGCACAAGTGGATACCACAGGGCTTGGTGATGTATTTGGAGACCGCAGGCAATTGCAACGAGTGCTGCTAAACTTAATCAATAATGGGATTAAATTTAGTGCGCCACAAAGAGCGCCAAGAGTCACCATTAGCAGCGAACGCAAAGACAACGAACTGGTTATTGCGGTGAAAGATAACGGAATTGGCTTTGATCCTGAATTTAGTGAGCAGATCTTCAATCTTTTCGAAAGATTACATGGTCGTAGCGCATATGCCGGTACTGGGCTTGGACTTGCTATTTGTAAAAAAATCGTCGAGAGACATCATGGTCGCATATGGGTCGAAACGAAAGTAGGGCAAGGCTCTACTTTCTACTTTAGCTTGCCTGTTTCAGCGCAAGACAATTAATTTAGCTGTAGAGCCACAGATACGGCTCTGATATCAGCATACAAACTCGAGGTTAATGCGAGTTTAAGGAGAGTGTGAATGATCCATCATCATGATTTAATTAAGCGACTTCACTCTGTGAACTATATCTTGGTTGCAGATGATGATTTCGACGACCAAGAATTGATCCGTGATGCGTTTGAAGATAACGGCGTGGTGGATACGAAGTTGCAATTTGTAAGTGACGGCGTTGAATTGATTGAAAAACTTAATAGCTCTGAGCTATTACCTAGCCTTATTATTCTTGATTTAAATATGCCCCGAAAAAGCGGCAAAGATGTATTAGCTGAGATGCGCGGGGCGGCAAACCTTAAGCATATTCCAGTTATTATGTTTAGCACATCAGACTCAGAGTTAGATATAAAACAGTGTTATTTGCTTGGGGCAAATTCTTATATGACCAAACCGTCCCAATACCACGAGCTGGTGGATTCAATGAAGTCCTTGTTGTCTTTTTGGCTTGGCACTGCAAAGCTTGTGATTGATTGAAAGTGTAGGGCCAGATAACTAACTGGCCCTTAAGCTGTCATAGCACTACATTGCTTCGTTAGTATGCTTTTGCTTTAACAAGCGACTTGTCACTGTACCTGCGGTCATTGAACCCGATACATTGAGTGCCGTTCTTGCCATATCAATTAATGGCTCAATAGAAATTAGTAGCGCAGCAATTGTCACTGGTAATCCCATCGCAGGCAGTACCACCAGCGCCGCGAAAGTGGCACCACCTCCAACACCCGCAATACCAAACGAGCTAATTGCAACCATAGCCACTAAAGAGATAATAAAGTCGAGTGCGAATGGGTCAATTCCTACGGTTGGCGCGACCATAACAGCAAGCATAGCAGGATAAATACCAGCACAGCCATTTTGTCCGATAGTTGCACCAAACGATGCAGAAAGGTTTGCAATCGCAGGTGGAACATTAAGCTTGTGGATCTGCGCTTCAACGTTCAGTGGGATGGTTGCCGCAGAGCTTCGTGAGGTGAAAGCAAAAGTTAAAACAGGCCAAATTTTTTGGAAGAAATGCTTTGGATTTTCACCCACTAAAGTAACTAACAAACCATGTACGGCAAACATCAGTAAAATGGCAACGTAAGAGGCAATAATAAAACCGAGCAAGCTAATAATGTCAGCCATGCTTGATGTGGCTATCACTTTGGTCATCAAACCTGCTACACCATAAGGCGTGAGGGCGATGATCATACGTACTAATCTCAGTACAACGGCCTGTGCGCCTTCTACTGCATTTTTTATAGGACTACTTAAATCAGACTCTTCCATGATAGCTCTACGAGCGGCAATACCAGTTAACACACCAAAAATCACCACGGCGATAATCGAGGTAGAGCGCTCGCCTGTTAAGTCAGCAAATGGATTGGTTGGTACAAAGCTAAGCAGCATTTGTGGAATGGTTAAATCGGCAACGGTTGTTGCGCGTTCCTCAAGTACCGCTATTCTGGCTGTTTCGCGTGCGCCTTCTACTAAGCCAGCTGCACTTAGTCCAAATGCTTGAGTGATAAAAATACCAATAAGGGCAGCGATGGCCGTGGTAAACACTAATATAGCGATAGTGACAAACGAGATCTTTCCAAGAGAGCCTTGATTATCTAGTTTTACGACCGCGGCAATCATAGAAACTAAGACCAATGGCATAATCACCATTTTGAGTAGATTGACATAGCCGCTACCAACAATCGCAACCCAATCTAGTACAGTCTGTTTGGTGGTTAAGTCACCAGAGAAAATAAATTGCAGCGCGAGTCCAAATAGGCTACCTGCAACTAAGCCTAGTAATACCGTCCGTGACAGGGTTTCGGAGCGCTGTTGGAAGCGATAAAGACCGAAAAGTATGGCAATAAAAACCGCCAACGCGGCGATAACAGCAAAAGACATCAGAATACCTTTCGAAATACATGAAAATAACGCGCTACTATAGAGGTTTTATTGGCTGGGCTAAAATATTCTTTGACTATGGAATAGAACAAAAGGTTATCAATAAAATGAAAGTTTATGACAGCTTTTTCTTTCATATTAAGATGTCTTGTGGTGAGTTGGTACTCACTTGCATTAAATAAAACACTAAAATATGAGATTGGCTTGTAATTGTCTTTCGTAGACTCGTTTTAGCGTTTATTTCTTGACTCTCTTTCCCCTACCTTACCCGAGAGGTTTTTTATATTATCGGTTTTATCGTATTGAATTGGGCTTGAGAGCGCGTGAAGTCGATGGTAATCAGGTACATAGTGAGGAAGGTTGTTCCCCGGCTTCGCGGATGCCGATGTCAGCCCTTGAACCCTGAGGTTCAAGGCGGAGAGCAACAGCCTACCGTAGGCTTCTCGGTACATGCCGAGCATGCTCAATAGTAAACAAACTGCTATCCTAAACGAAATTTATCGGCTCAGGGACTTAATCAGCTGTCCTACGAGCTAGGGAACAATTACAGTATATAAAACATATGCCGATCACGAAACCATAGTAATGCAATTTATGTGTTAACCGCGTGCTTTTTACCCGCTTTGTTTAGTGACTAAGCAAACGTTAATCTGAGCGTTAGCTGGCAACGCTAAATTTGCTTAATTTTTCGAAGGCCACAGTTTCGAAACCGCTTCTAACTAACACAGTAAACAGGTTACTTAGAAAGGAACCTGTGCGGTAAAGGTCATCATCTCATTGGTTGTTGGATGTGAAATTTGCAACATCTCAGCATGTAATTGTAGACGTGAAGCAGCCGCTAACGCCTCGCCTTTGGCATATAGTCGATCGCCAAGAATTACATGCCCAAGCGAAAGCATATGTACTCTGAGTTGATGAGAGCGTCCAGTGATGGGGGTTAGTTTAACGCGTGTTGCCTGTGCTTCATATTCCATGACTTCAAAATGTGTTAATGAAGGTTTTCCGGTCTCATGACAAACCATTTGCTTTGGGCGATTAGGCCAATCACACACCAGCGGTAAATCAACAGAACCCGTTTGTTGTTGTAATTTGCCATGAACTCGGGCGATGTAGTGCTTGTGGGTCAAACGGTCTTGAAATTGAATACTCAGATGGCGATGCGCTGCTTTATTCATAGCAAGGCACAGCACGCCGGATGTTGCCATATCAAGGCGATGCACAATTCTTGCCGTAGGGTAGACAAAATTCACTCTGGCGATAGCGCTGTCCCAGTGTTTTGGATCTTTGCCTGGTACAGTAAGTAACCCACTGGGCTTATTGATCACTAACATATCTTCATCTTGGTACAAAATATCAAGATAGGGAGAAAGGGGGGGAGCGTAATTTAGTAACACCAGCTGCCTCAGCATGAACAGAACGAAGCCGCGTATTATATATGAGTTGCTAAGTGAGCGGTAGCGAGAAAGAGAGCCTCGGCTCTCTTTCGGTGTGGGAGATTTATTGGTTGGCAACCACAATTAAACGAATCGCGTCCAACTTAAGCTGCGCTTTTTCAATGTGTGTGCTCAACTCAGCTCTTTGTTTATCAAACACTTGAACTTCCTCGTCACGGATGTTCGGATTGATAGCTTTAAGTGCTTGCAAACGACCTTGCTCATCACCTAATTGCTTTTGCATTTTATCCATCGCGTTGGCTTGAATGCTTTCAAGTTGAGCTTGTGCAATATCGCCAGCTTGAGTAATAAGCGGGTGAATAGCGCTTTGTAGGGCATTAACTAGTTTACTGCCAGTTTGCCTACCAACGGCAGAAAGCTGTTGATTAAATGCATCAAACGCAACGTTTTGGGCTAAGTCATTGCCACCTTTATCCATTAGGACACGAATTGGTGTTGGTGGTAAAAAGCGGCCCACCTGAAGAGACTTAGGCGCAGAAGCTTCTGCAACGAAGATCATTTCAACAAAGAAAGTACCGACAGGTAGTTTGTTGTTTTTGAGCAGCGCCACTGACGCACAACCAAAGTCATCGTTACAGATCATATCCATCACGCCGCTGACCATGGGGTGATCCCAGCTGATGAAATGCGCGTCTTCTTGTGACAGTGAGGTGTTACGGTCAAAAGTCACTGTGATGCCATCGTCTTTCAAACAAGGGAAAGAAGGGTTTAGCATGTGTTCGGTTGGTTTGAGAATAATCGTATTCTCGCCTTTGTCTTCTTGGTTAACACCAAAAGTATCAAACACATTAATCATAAACGCAGGCAAAATCACGTCGTTATCAAGTGCTTCAAGTTCAGCAACGATATTATCTGTTTTACCTTGACCACTTGAGTGAAGCTCAAGTAGGCGGTCTCGACCTTGCTCCATCTTTGTTCGCAGCTGAGCATTTTCTTTTGCGGCTTGCGCCAATAAAGGGTCTAATTCGTCTTCGTCACAGTTGTGCTCGGCGATCAGTGCTAACAAATCATCAGAGAAAGACTTATACAGCATTTGCCCCGTGGTGCTGGTGGTTTCAAACGCATCTAAGCCTTCGTGATACCAACGTAGTAATACTTCTTGTGCGGTGTTTTCAAAGTAAGGCACATGAATATTGATGTCATGTTTTTGCCCAATACGGTCAAGACGACCAATACGTTGCTCAAGTAAGTCAGGGTTAAGCGGTAGGTCAAATAGTACTAAGTGATGCGAAAACTGGAAGTTACGACCTTCAGAGCCAATTTCTGAGCAAAGTAATACTTGCGCACTATCGTATTCATCTGCAAAAAATGCTGCCGCACGGTCACGTTCAATGATGGACATGCCTTCGTGGAATACCGCAGCTTTAATGGCTTCGCGTTCGCGTAATACTTGCTCAAGGCTAATTGCGGTTTCTGCTTTGGCACAAATAAGCAGTACTTTTTCATGCTTTAACTCTTTCAATTTAGCAATTAACCACTCAACGCGAGGGTCGAACTGTGCCCAGCCGCTTCCTTCACCTTCAAACTCTTGGAAGATCTTTTCAGGAAATAACGCACGCATCGCATTAAATTCAGGGCTTTGAATACCGCCAATGTTACCCATTACCGACATTGCTGTTTTGTATTGCTTAGGTAAAGGGACTGGGTATTGATGTAATAAACGACTTGGGTAGCCATCAATGCCACTGCGGCTATTTCTAAATAGAATACGGCCAGTACCATGACGGTCTAATAGCATAGACAAGATTTCTGCTTTGGCATCGCTATCGCCATTTTGTGCCTTTGCTAGAAGCTCAGAAATATCGGTTTCTTTTAGCAGTGTACAAAGTGTTTGCTCTTCTTTTGCATCTAGCTTTTTATCTTGTAGTAAGTTGTTAGCGGCTTCTGCAACCTCTTTATAATGACTTTCTTCTTCAACAAATGCGTCGTAGTCGTAGAACCTATCAGGGTCTAGTAGCTGTAAACGGGCAAAATGACTGCGATGGCCCAGTTGGTCCGGTGTTGCAGTCAACAAGATAAGTCCAGGAATGTCTTGAGAAAGCTCGGCAATACGTTGATATTCAGTGCTTGGCGTTTCCTTAGTGACCGTCAGATGGTGTGCTTCATCGACAATCAGTAGATCCCAATCAGCGAGTGTGGCTTGCTCAAACCAGCGGCGCTTTTTGGTAATAAACTCTAGACTAACCAAAACTAGTTGTTCTGTTTCGAATACATTCGGTGCATCTGCATAAGCTTCACTACAACGTTCTTCATCAAAAATCGAAAAGTGCAGGTTGAAGCGGCGTAGCATCTCTACAAGCCATTGGTGCTGTAAGTTCTCTGGGACCACGATTAACACACGGTTGGCACGACCAGAGAGAATCTGCTGGTGTAAAATCATGCCCGCTTCAATGGTTTTGCCTAGGCCTACTTCATCAGACAGAAGTACGCGAGGTGCAAAGCGCTTACCGACTTCATCGGCAATATACAGCTGGTGCGGAATAAGGCTAGCGCGCTGACCTATCAATCCTTTAAGATGAGATTGCTCTTTATCAAACTGGTGTTGCCAAGTTTGATAGCGCAGTGTGTAGCGATCAAAACGGTCGATTTGGCCTGCAAACAGACGATCTTGAGGTTTATTGAACTTGAGGAAGTGATCAAGAAAGGTCTCTTTAAATGAAGTCTCTTCTTCATTATCTACTCGAGTACCATGATAGCAAAATAGTCCATTTTGCTCTTCCACGCTGTCAACACGTAGTTCCCACTCTTCAACATGGCGGATCACATCGCCTGGGTTGAATACGACTCGAGTTACAGGTGCTTCCTGTACTGAGTAAACACGGTTTTCTCCGCTAGCGGGAAATAAAATAGTCACTTGACGCCCCTCAAGTGCCACTATTGTACCCAATCCTAAATCTGATTCAGTATCACTGATCCAGCGCTGACCTAAGGAAAAATTCATGGTTATCTCGTCTATGCAGAAAAAAGGCGGCTATGTTACCTATTCATGTCGGTTTGTTCAATACACAACAGCGACTCAAGCCTTTATTTATCAAGCGCTGGTGCTTTTTCAATTTAGTTGGCATGACAATCGCCAACTAGTTGTTTTTTATCAATATGCAAGTCGGATTTTCTACTGTCATAAAAGCGACTTTTGTGACAAATAGACTAAACTTGAACTATATCCAAAACATAACCAGTCACATCGTTGTGTATTGGGTATAGCATAATAATCTGTAAACAACAGGAATGCGCTATGGTAAAACAAGACAAAGACCATAAAGTGTACGTGCTCGACACCAACGTACTTCTCCATGAACCACTCGCTTACCTCTCCTTCCAAGAACATGATGTCGTTATTCCCATGACTGTCCTTGAAGAACTTGATCACATTAAAGATCGAAAGAGTGACGTGAGCCGAGACGCAAGAGTTGCAATTCGTGGGTTAGATGATGTGCTTCGCGATGCAACACCAGAGCAAATGCTAGAGGGGGTAGCGCTACCAACATTGAGGATAGAAAGTCACCGAACGCCCAGTTCAGGTAAATTGATTATTGTAAACGATCACCTTTTTCAAGACTCCATCTCCGGGTTACCCGGCAACGAAAATGACCACCGCATTATAAATTGTGCGGTACACCTGCAAACTCAGTACAGTGACAAAAAAGTAGTGCTGGTTACCAAAGACATCAACATGAGACTTAAAGCGAAAGGCGCTGGACTCAAGTATGTTGAAGATTACCGTACCGACCAGCTAATTGACGACATTGCGTTGTTGACCAGTGGCTTTAAAAAAGTTGAAGGCGACTTTTGGCAAAATGTAGGTGAGTGCCAAACGCAGCAAGATGGGCGTTACACCGTGCATGATGTACCAAAGTCGCTCGTACCCGATGTGTTCTGTAATGAATACTTAATAGATGATACTAATCACTTTGCAGCTCGGGTTGTGGGATACGACTCTGAACATATTCGATTAAAAGACTTAGGTGTTGAACGTTTGATGCACCGTCAAGCATGGGGAGTGAAACCGAAGAATATTAACCAAGGTATGGCACTGGATGCGTTACTTGATACTGACATAGAGCTGGTGATACTAACCGGGCCTGCGGGATGTGGAAAAACCTTATTGGCGCTTGCCTGCGCGCTTGAAATGATCATTGAGAAAGGGATTTACGACAAGGTAATTGTAACGCGAAATACCCCTGAAATAGCAGAGAGTATCGGCTTCTTACCTGGCACGGAAGAAGAGAAAATGGCCCCTTGGCTTGCGGCGATCACAGATACCTTAGAAGTGCTTCACAAACATGATGAAAGCCCTGTGACTAGCCGTAATTACATTATGGAAAAGGCGAACATTCAGTTTAAATCGGTGAACTTTATGCGTGGCCGAAGTATTCAAAATGCGGTTGTCATTTTAGACGAAAGCCAAAACTTAACGGCATCACAGCTAAAAACCATCATCACTCGCTGCGGTGAGGGGACTAAATTAATTTGCACTGGAAATCTCGCCCAGATTGATAGTAATTACCTCACTCCTGTGACATCTGGGCTAACTTATATTGTTGAGCGCTTTAAAGACTTTGAAGGCAGCGCTACCATTAACTTAAACGGCGTAGTACGAAGCCGCTTGGCAAGTTTTGCCGAAGAAAATTTATAACTTGCCTTGAGCCGACTGGCTCGTTACTCTTTTGCTAACACTGTGTGCAAACGGGAACGAGCCAGTAAATGGATGCGACAAAAGAGTTTTTACCACTAAAAAGTTATCGAAAGGGAATTTTAGTGGCGGTAATAATACCCATCCTACTTGTCCTCGTCTTAGCCTACCATCTCTACCAAATTAAACTCGAACGTCAGTACAAAGTTCGTTTTGGGCAGTATGAATATGTTGCTCAGCAGCTGAAACAAGAATTTTATGCCGCGCATGTTGTCCTTGATAGTATCGCCGTCAACCTAGCGCAGCCCATTTCATTTAAAAGACCGCCAGAGTGGTTGGAAGATATAGAACAACACCCTAAACATTATTATCATGCGCTACCTAACAATGGTGGAGAAATTGTTGGTCGTGGGCAAGTCAGTGAAGCACTTTTTGCCACTAAGCGATGGCAAACCGTATTGTCACTTAACACTGCTTTTGATGCCGCGCTTGCGTTACAAGGTGGATTGTATGCAGTTGCATACGTAGAAGATGACGGCTTTGCATATATTAAACGTCGAGAAGCCTCTAGCAGTCATTTTATAACGCGGCTAGTTCAAGGTAAGTTCGAACCCGATTTTAGCTTGGGCAATGTAGTCGTTGGACCACCTGTGAAGTTTTTCGATAGACAAATGTTTGCGCTCGGTAAGAAGCTATCAACGGTGGATAACGCCCATGTATTGATGATCTACGATAGCGATATTATTGACAGGTGGTTGTTAAACATCGGCTCCTTAGACGGTACGATGGAATTTAAAAACCAAAGTGATGAGATTATAGCTGGCAAGCGTTACGAGCATGATCACAATAGACTTACTAACTCTGCTACACCTTGGCAGCACGGGTTACACTTTATTGCCAAGCCAGCCAAAGAACCCATTAGTTTAAATTATCATGAAAGCTATGAGCAGTTTGCCGCTCCGCTACTGCGGGAAGTCTTACTTGAACTCGCACTTTTGCTATTTTTTATCCTTTTTACCTTTGTGACGATTGTATGGTTAAGCGGGCAAATATTCGTTCGACCTTTAAAGCATTTTGTGAACTATTTGTCTTTGCAGGAGCACTCTCCACAAGCTACCTTGAGCTACCCAATTCCTACCGAATGGCAACCTTGGTTTATTCAGATCAAGCAGGTGGTCGAGCAAAAGTCTCGCTTAATGCATGCACTCAAACAGCATAATCAAGAACTTGACGATGAGATTAAGCGCAAACAGCAGGCACTAAAACAAAGTTTTGAAATAAAAGAGCGGCAAGCTGCTTTACTTAATGCAGTACTGGACTCAGTACCCGACATCATCTACTTCAAAAATATCGATGGCTCATTCATTGGCTGCAATCGGGCGTTTGAAGAGTTTATGGGTGTCGATAAGTCGGACTTAGTTGCGAAAACACAGCCTGAAGTGACATCTGGGCTAAGCATATTACTTGAGCAAGAAGCGGCGATGGAGCGTTTGCAAGAGCAAGTCGCAACTAACTTTGTACTAGGGGCAAATACCTACTTCTTGACGATCACCCCATTAAAGTCGGAAACCGGAAAACTAATTGGTTGTTTGGGAGTGGCAAGGGACATTACCGCGGCACAAGAGGCGTACAATGCCCTGAGAGACTCTGAAGAGAACTTTAGAGCTGCGACCGAATTTGCGCCTAATGGCGTTATTTTGGCCGCGATCAGCGGAAAAATCTTGGAGATGAATAAGGCGGCTAAACGTTACTTATCACTTGATAAGAATACGGGAGAAAAGCAGCTGGAGCGCTTGTTTGATGAGCAAAATTGGCAAGATCTAAAGCCTGTTCTAGCTGGGCTGTTAAAAGAGCAAAAGAAAGTTGTTGAGCATACGATTTCACAGTCGGGTAAGCATCGTTGGTTACAACTGAGTATTTCCTTAGTTTGGGATAAAAACAAGCGCCCTAAATACTACGTGATCCATATTCAAAATATCACCGGTCTGTTACTAGCGAAGCAAGATGCCGAGCGTGCAACGCTCGCAAAAAGCCGCTTTATCGCCAATATTAGCCATGAAATTAGAACGCCAATTAATGCCATATTAGGTTTGGCGGATATGATCAAAAGTGAGACCCTTACTCGCGTTCAAAATAAAAAATTACAGCAGCTTTCTGGGGCTGCAAATGAGCTGCTTACTATGCTCAACAGTATTTTAGAATTTGCCAAAGTCGAAAGCCACCAAGGCACAATTCAATATGAAACGTTTCAAACCTGCCATTCATTTACTGCGATAGAATCGCTGATTAAACCCTTGTGTATACAAAAAGGCTTAGGGTTTGAACTACAGGTCGACCCTCAGGTTTGGCCTTATCTATACAGCGATGAGGATAAAATAAAGCAGATTTTGGTCAACCTGCTTGGCAACGCAGTTAAGTATACTAATCATGGCAAGGTTGGTTTGAAGGTGACATTACTTCTAGATAGAGCTGCAAAGCAAACCGTTAAGTTTGCTGTTTGGGATACCGGGGTTGGGATCAAATCACAAGAAGTAGAGCACCTTTTTGATGCCTTTACTCAAGGAGATGAAAGCTTCACGCGCCGCCATGAAGGTATTGGTTTGGGTCTTGCAATTGTAAAGCAAGAGGTTGCACTCCTTGGCGGCGATATCGGGGTAAACTCAACCCCCAACGAAGGAAGCTGCTTTTTCTTCGAGCTGGTACTAGATAAAGGAGCTTGTCCGGTTGTAGACAGTCACAAAGAAGTGTACTGCCTCACCACTGAAGCTCAATGTCTACCAAGCTATTTTGAGGGTCTCGCAGAGCCTTTATCTATCGAGCAGCTACACCAGATGCGCACTCAGCTTGATAAATCTATTGTAGTTATTCCACCAGATGTAGTGCCTAACCCTTCTTATTCTTTACCTGGAAATACTACGTTATTACTACATTGTGAAGGGGAGTTTCCTGAGCAAAGTAACCATATTGCGCTTAATCAGTATGTGTTTTACCAATCGGCTTATACTTGGCTTGCTGAGTTTGCCCATATGACGCAAACCGTCGACAACGTGTGTATGCAAGTTGCTGGCGCGCTTTGCTTAGTGGTTGATGATAATAGCTTAAATTTAGACATTACTGAGAATATGTTGAAGCAAAACGGTATTTCTACTGTAGGGCTACAAAGTGCTGAAGATATCGATGAAATTTGTCGATCGTTGCGACCCGATATTATTCTGATGGATATCCACATGCCAAATATAGATGGCTATCAAGCAACCAAGCTGATCAGAGAAACATGGTCTGAAACTGAACTACCCGTTATCGCTTTAACCGCCAATGCTAGCAAAGAGGAGCGAGCAAAAGCCACAGCTGTTGGTATGAATGATTATTTGGTAAAGCCAATTAATAGTATGCAGGCGTGTAAGGCATTGGCAAGCAATATTTTCCAGCTAGATAAAACAGAAGAAGCATTTTTTGATTATGAGTTTGCGCTGTCACAAATGATGCAAAATGAAACGTTTTTGCAAACAATGTTAGATAAATTTGCTAAACTTTGTCATGATTACCTAGAACAGGTCGCTGACATCGAGCAAGGCTCGGCATTGTTTGAGCTAGCACATGGAATTAAAGGCGCGGCAGCAGGTTTGGGCTTTAAACGATTAGCGAAAGTCGCAAAAGACCTTGAAACGCAAAGCAAAACGATCACAACAATAACAAATCGCACTGACTTGGAGGTGTTAACAAATGCACTTTCACAGGTAATGTGCTTTATCGAGCTAAAAAGGTAGCGTTACAAGATGCAGCAAGCGGAGCACATATTCATTATTGACGATGATCCAATAAACAAGATGGTTCTAAGCAATATATTGGCTGAAGGTCAAAGGCTATCCCATAGCGCGGATCCTAACTCATGTCTTGATGAATTAAAAATAAGCAAACCTGACCTGATTATTTTAGATGTGCTAATGGCTGATGGTGCTGGATTTTCTGTTTTAGAAAGTCTAAAAAGGGATGCGGGTACTTACGGTATTCCGGTTGTCGTGATTTCAGGTAGTGTGAGCTTTAAGGATGAAGCAAGAGGCTTAGAGTTAGGCGCGGTAGATTATATAACCAAACCGTTTAATCCGCTGATTGTGAAAGCCAGAATCAAAAATCATTTAGCGATAAAAAAGAAAAATGATCTGTTAGAAAAGCTAGCCTCTATAGATGGCTTAACAGAGTTACCCAATCGCAGGTATTTAGATGAAGCCATGAACTCAGCATTAGAGAGCGCAAAAGCCGATGGCAGTGCGTTTACTGTTATGCTGGTTGAGGTGGATTATTTTAAAACGTTTAATGAGCACTATGGCTATATGCATGGCGATGATTGTTTATTTAAGGTTGCCAAAGCGCTAGAAGAAGCCGCAACCCAGCGCTCCTTATTTATTGGCCGTTTCGATGGTACTCGCTTTGCTTTGGTGCTAACTCAGCATAATATCGACGTCATTAATGAGATAGCAGAAGCACTGCATACCTCGGTCAATGCTTTAAAAATCCCCCACATTGCTTCTCCAATATGTGCGCATGTGAGCGTTAGCATCGGTGCGGCTCATATTGAAACTCATTGTAGCAGTGAGCTTGGTGAACTAATAAAAATGGCTGATAATGCTCTTGCTGTTGCACAGAAACAACAAAGTACGGTATTTATTAATGCATTATAACCATCTAAAGTCATATGCAGGGGCAAGTGCGCATCTGTATTCGAACAAGAAGTGCACCGCATAAAGCTTGGCTATGCTCGTGCTTTATAGACCTTTAACCGATATTTAGTGCCTTTTAGTGCGGTGTTAGGCTTATTCTATGAACATACAACGTAAGATAATTTGGGTGGATTGCATAGCGGCCATATCCGTGGGATTAATCGTATTGCTTTTCCACTCAATGATTGGTGCGATCTACCATATACCTGAACAAACCATTATCTTTATCGCAGTATCAAATCTGTTGTATGGCTGGTACTCATTTAGCCTTGCCATTCAAAAGTCGAGGAGCATAAAACGTTTGCAGCTTTTGGTGTTCGGCAATCTTTTTTGGGCGTTAGTCTGTGTTGGAGTGGTTGTTCAGTATTTTAACGTTGCAAGTCTAATTGGTATTGCTTTTATTGTTTGTGAAGCTATGTTTGTCATCATGCTTGCCTATTTCGAGTGGAAGTATAGATATGAGCTTGTATCAAAGGACGGCTCAGCTTAATAGGCTGGTTTATTAAAATTTGGCAGGGTTTCGTTTTTAACTTATGAAGATGACGGGAAAATAAGGAGCTTGCCGCACAACTGCACGCGAGTTTACCCACCGTCCTTGGTGCGATAAAGTCTTACTGAATTTGTTTTAGTGCGTTGTCGCCAAAGCCAATCAATTGGTTGTTTTTGAATACCAATGGCGTGCACTCATCTTTTGTTACTTTGCCGTCCGAGTGTTTGCTGTTGGTCGCATAGTATAGCACTTGATAGTTGTCGCCGCCTTTTGACACCAACTCGCTAAAGTCAGGGGTTGCAAACATGTCTTTTACTGATGAGTAAGATGCGCCCATTTCAAGGTTGGCAATCTTTTCACGATTTTTACGCTGTTTATGTTCCCAGTTAGATGAATTGTATTCAGAAGCCCAACCGTGCTCTACTTCACCGTCGGATACAGCAACGATACAGCCTGATAATAGAGTAGAGCTAAGCGCAGCCACTAACATTAATTTTTTCATTGTTGTTTTCCTTTTTAATTTTGTTGCTGAGCAAATAATGCAAACAGCCATTTATTTTTGCTTGAATTATCACAAGGGTTGCAAACTCTTTGCCAACTAATAAAGTCTATAAATATCAATTTGTTGTTGATTTTTAATCAGTTCTTGGTTGATGATTTTCACTAACATTTAGCGAGAACACTCACTAAAGCAACAACCTAGACCACTTGGTTTCTCGTTGTGCCGGCCACAAAACTTTCAATATTAATGGCAATTTCGCCGACTAAACGTTCGATGGCCTCTTTACTTGCCCATGCCGTATGCGGTGTCAAAAGCAAGTTCTCACCTAGGTATTGAACGAGTGGATTGCATGCTTGTGCCGGCTCTTGTGTGAGGACATCCACAGCAGCCCCTGCTATTTGCTTGTTAGTTAGTGCATCCACCAACGCTTGCTCGTTGACTATTCCGCCTCTTGCTGTGTTGATAAGATAAGCATGATTTGGAAGTAGGGCGAACTCAGCGCTCGCAATCAGGTTTTCAGTTTCAGCGGTAAGTGGGCAGTGAATAGATACAATATCCGCAATACGCAGTGCTTCTTCAAAAGCCACGCGTCCTGCTCTAACCTTGGTTACACCTCTACGTTCAGCGATAATTACTTGAGCCCCAAATGCTTGCGCGACTTTTGCGACGGCTTCTCCTAATGTTCCGTGGCCTATGATCACAAAATTTTTGCCCGAAATTTCGTTGATGCTGTAGTCCAAGCGACAAAACATGTCACTTTGTTGCCAAAGTCCTGCTTGGCAGTCTTGCTGATAACGATGAATATTTGTCATTAAGTTACCAAGCATAGTAAAGGTGTGCTGCACCACAGAGGGAGTTGAGTAACCTGCCACATTAGTGACCGTAATTTGATGGGCTTTTGCGGCTGCTAAATCGATGTTGTTTACGCCTGTGGCCGCAACACAAATCAGGCGTAATTGCGGTAACGCCGCGATTATTTCTTCATTTAACTTCACTTTATTGGTGACGATTACCGCTGCATTTTTACAGCGTGTGATGATTTCATCACTGGATGTGGTGTCGTAAGACGTTAATGTGCCTAACTTGGCAATGGGAGAAAGATCGGTTCCTGCAAGGGTTTTAGCGTCTAATACCACTATTTGCATTATTTTTATCCTTTTCTTGACTTTGGAGTTAACTCTAAGGTTTATACTTGTGATGTCGACTAGGATAATCTTCAGGACTTGGGAGTGTAAAGTGGTAAAGATTGGTGAGCTGGCAAAGCGGCTTAACGTATCAACTGACACGTTAAGGTATTACGAAGCAAACGATCTCCTACACCCTTGCACAAGGAGCGAGGGCGGGTATCGGTTGTTTGATGAGCAAAGTGAAAAGCAAATGCGTTTTATTCTTCGCGCGAAGGAAGTGGGGTTCAGCCTTAAAGAAGTGCAAGACTTGCTGAAGATAAAGTTTGAAAAGCATCAGCACAGTTGCGAAGAAGTGAAAACGCTGACTATCACTAAACGGGATTTAGTGAGAGCGCGGATCGCTGAGTTACAAAAATTTGAACAATCGTTATCGACGCTAGCAGAGCAATGCTGCGGCGGTAAGGAAGCGGCAGTGAGCTGCTCGATTTTAACGGCCTTGGAGGCTATCGATGAATGAACTGATAGTAAATTTTTGGCAGCTATTTTTAGTATCTGCCCCGTGGTTACTGCTTGGCCTAATATTGGCCGGGTTACTTAATGTATTTATTCCAAAAGATTTGTTGCAAAAGCATTTAGGGAAAGAAGGGTTTTGGACGACGATAAAGGCTGCGCTGATTGGGGCGCCTATGCCGCTGTGCTCTTGCGGGGTTATCCCTGCTGCGGTGGGACTGAGAAGAGCGGGGGGCTCAAAAAGTGCGACGACCGCATTTTTAGTCTCAACGCCTGAAACTGGAGTAGACTCTATCTCGGTTTCCTATGTGCTACTGGGTCCTTTTATGGCAGTAATTAGGCCAATTGCGGCCGTGGTTAGCGCAATTACAGCAGGGCTGCTCGTTGGCAGTGAAAAAGACGATAAGCCTGGATCGCTAAAACACCCTAATACCTCAGATAAACCAAGCGCGACTAGCGGCTGTTGTGACGCTAATCATCACTCAGAGCCAAAGCCTACTGAAAAGCATCACGGCCATGATAGTTGTTGCGCCAGCGCAAAAGTGGAAACCGCAAAAGTAAGCGCAAGCTGCTGTGCGCCTGCTGGCCCGCAATTAGCAACAGCAGGGGCGAATATGTCTTGTTGTGATACTACGGAGCCTGCCGTAACCAGTTGTTGCGATTCTTCATCAGCTACGGCAAGCTGTTGTGAGCCAGCCCCCGTACCTGAAAACCAAGGGGTTTTTGGTAAAATTGTAGAAGCTGTTAAGTTCAGCTGTAATCAATTATTGTCCGACACCGCGGTTTGGCTACTTATTGGTTTATTCTTTGCTGCGTTAGTACAAACCTTTGTCCCTGAGTCTTTCTTATCTCAGTGGGGCGACGGTATTATCGCCATGCTAGTGGTGATCCTTATCAGTATCCCAATGTATATTTGTGCGACCGCTTCAACTCCAATCGCTGCGGGTTTATTAATGGCAGGTGTGTCACCCGGTGCAGTATTGGTATTTATGCTCGCAGGTCCTGCAACTAACATCGCCACAATTGGGGTGGTTGGTAAAGAATTGGGGCGTCGTGCCGTGTTTGCCTATTTGGGCGGTGTCATCGGGGTTGCACTTATCTTTGGCTATTTAACCGATTATTTGGTCAATACTTACGGTTTTGTAGTAACGCCTATGATAGGAGAGGAACACGAAGTGCTACCACATTGGTTAACAGTATCAATGGGCGCATTATTAGCAGCACTCTTACTAAGATTAGCTATACTCAAATTAGGTAAAGTTGTTAGAAGATAAACTATTGTGGTACTTTTTACCGTATTACAATTACCTGACGTTTAAGCATTTAATGTTCCAACTTGGCATATCGCCTTGGTGGTCAGACATGAAATGCTTAGCGTCTGTTTATTTGACACGATAGAATGCGTTCCAGTATTCGTTAATCCGATAATTTGAGAAGTAGAGTGGATAAATACGCTGACATTAGACCGTATAATGATGATGAAGTGGTGCCAGCATTGGCACGTCTACTGGGTGATGATCAATTCATTGATGTGATTGCCAAATATAACCTGCCAGCTTGGTTGAATGCTTGGCCCGCTATTGCACGCCCACTCGTAAGAATGAAACTAAAAAAGAAGTGGGGAGATTTTTGTACGATTGAACAAGTACAAGATGAAGTGGCGTACTACCTACAAATTTTGATCAATAAAACGACGTCTAAAGTGACTTATTCTGGCCTTGAAACATTAGACTCGAATACCTCTTATTTATTTATTTCAAATCACCGTGACATCGTGTTAGACCCTGCGCTTGTTAACTGGGGCTTGCATCAGCAGGATATGCGCACGGTGCGTATCGCTATTGGTGATAACTTACTGCAAGTACCTTATATCACCGAGCTTATGCGTCTTAATAAGAGTTTTATTGTAAAACGTTCGGCAAAAGCGCCAAAAGAAATGCTAAAAGCATTAACTCAGCTTTCAGCCTATATTTTTGACTCACTAAGTGAAGGTAACTCCATTTGGATTGCGCAAAAAGAGGGCCGTGCAAAGGACGGAGTGGATCAAACCGATCCAGCACTGTTAAAAATGCTACAGCTCAATGGTCGCAAACAAAAGTTAGATTTTTCAGATTATGTAAAGCAGCTAAGAATTGTGCCCGTTGCTATTTCCTATCAATATGAGCCGTGCGCGGTTGCTAAGGCTAAAGAGCTATACCATAAAAAGCAGTTTGGCCAATATGTGAAAGCACAAGGCGAAGACATTGCTAGCATTGTCGAGGGCTTTAGTTCAGATAAAGGCCATGTGCATATCGCATTTGGCGACCCTATCACTGCGGATGTTGAAAACCCAGATGAACTGGCGAATGTCATCGATAAACAGATTTTAGATTTATACTATCTGCATTCAACCAATCACCTAGCAGCAGGCGATGATGCGCAAGTTAGTCCAGAAGATAAAGAGGACTTTATCTCTAAATTAGAGTCTGTACCTGAAGAGCTGAAGCAATTGGTGCTGAGCATGTATGCCGAACCACTGCGTCGCAAAGGCATTTAATAGCAGCGAACTAGCGCAACCCTGGTGTTAAGTGGTTGCGCTTTTGTTCGGTTAATTAAGAACTTTATGATAATAAACGACTTCCATATCTCCTAAAATATCTTTGTGAAGCCCTTTTTTCACATAACTCATCCCAAGTTTCTTCATGATGCTGATGGAGCCAAGGTTTTCTTCTTCAGCGATAGCGCTAAAGTGCGTCAAGGTAGGGTTTGCTGCTATTAGCTCTGGAATAAGGTGTTGTGCTGCCTCTGTCGCAAACCCTTTGCCCCAAGTGGCTTGTTTAAAACGCCAACCCAGCTCTAAATCCTTATAGTTTCTTTGTTCTGAAAAGAAGTTAGCAGGGCGAACCAAAACCCAACCAATAAACATCTTGTGTGGCAGCTCGAAACAGCCCCAAAGCCCCCAGCCTTTGCTCTCATCAGTAAATTCGGTTAAACGTGGAATATATACGGCTTTTACTTCTTCAAGTGAGTTAGTTTGACCGCCTGTGATGTATTTCATTACTTCAGGGTCGCTATCAAGATCGGCGAGCAGCTGTGCATCTTGTGGGGTGAGTAGGCGATAACTCAGTCTTGCAGAGTCCGTTACTTGCATTTGTATACTCCTAAGGTGAGTAGAGCTCAATAAAACTATAGAGTACAAAAGCTTGCGTGGTGAGTAAATGAGTTACATAAGTTTGCGTAGACGCCAGCCTAGCGCTTTACTAAAATACGCCAGCATTTTTAGATGGGGAACAGAGTGAATAATTCAGTACTAGCGCTTAGGCAGCGCCAAATCGCTGCGGCTCAACGTGAATATAAGGCAAGAGGGTCAAAGCTTACGCGCTGTGAATGCTGCTTATTAGCCACGACTCTATGTATTTGTGATAAAGTTGAAGTGGCTAAAGCAGACTGTGCTGTGTGCTTGCTTATGTATCATAACGAAAGCTTTAAGCCCTCTAACACTGGACGCTTAATTGCCGATGTGATCCCAAATAATCATGCCTTTCGTTGGGATCGAACTGAGCCTGACGCTGCGTTATTAGCGCTTCTTTCGGACGAGCAATATGCACCAATAGTCATTTTCCCAGAGCAGGGCGTGGAGCCTGAAAGGGTAATTACTAATGTGACTCGCACTGAAAATAAAACACCGCTATTTATCTTTTTAGATGGCACATGGCGTGAGGCTAAGAAAATGTTTAGAAAGAGTCCCTATCTCGATAACTTACCTGTGCTATCCATCGCCCCTGAAAAACTCTCGGATTACAAGTTGCGAGTCGCACCGCACGAACATCAACTTGGCACGGCAGAAGTCGCGTGTGTACTGTTTGCTGAATGCGGTGAGCAGGATGCGGCAGATAAATTAACCGCGCACTTTATCGATTTCAGAGATGCCTACTTAAAAGGTAAGCGCAGCAAACTGTAGGCCGGGCCCTAAACCGTAGGTCGAGGTTTATCTCGATAAAAAAACAGTATTGTTTACGCGGTACAGCGAGAAAGATGACGGTAGGTCGAAATTTATTTCGATAAAAAGCTGCATTATTTGCGCAGCACGGTGAGCAAAATGATGGTAGGTCGAGGCTTATCTCGACAGCACGCTCACCTTAACAACACAAACACAATATCACACGATAGATAGGAATAAAATAAGAAGCGCGCGACCCATTGCTGAGCCGCGCTTACGGAATCTTCTAAATGCATCCTGCAAAGTTGAGTAGTTCAACGTCCTGAATCTTTCCTCTTCCATGGCATCGCTTGGTGTTCTCGTTTTGCGAATAAAGGCATCTTGCCCTGTGTCCATCTTCCTTTTACACGTCCGCTGTCTTATCCATTGCCATCCACTTGCTAAGAACAAGCCCTTGTTCTAATTCTCCTTGTTTGCTACTTTCCAAAATAGCAGTGCCAATCATCACCTCATTTTACCTTGGCACTTGGTAGCCTGAACGTGTTGCTTCAAGCTAGGTGTTGCACTGTTAATTGCAACAATTGGCATCTCCTAAGCCACATTTTACCAGTACATCCGATGTACCTTCCTTCCTCATCCTTAACCACCTGCATATCCAATGCAGTAACGTTATCCTTCAACGTTTAGCCTCTCCCCTGAAGCAATCCCTAGATTCATCATGAACCTTTAATCCCTGTCCTTTAATGTAATCACACCATGTGACATACAATCTCGCTCGCTTTTCCCTATATTCCTTTAAGTGGGTGCTTATCCATTAGCAAGTCCTGCCCTGAGCGTATCCTGTGTATCCTTTATCTCTCTTCCTGAGATGTTGTAAAGTATATGCAGACTAAAAAAAATCGGGAGCAGTGAAATCCAATCTTTTTTGAGTCTTTTTCTAG
>NZ_JAKEVK010000260.1:0-5613 GCF_022398435.1 Pseudoalteromonas sp. Isolate6
GTGGTGGAGGCCGGGTTTCACCTTCAAATAAAACGTCTTGAAAGCAGAATAGATATTGCTTGCAAACACATCGAATATAGCCCTTACGCATCTGTTAGGGCTTTTTCGTTGTTTATACCAGTTACATGATCGCACAACTAATTTGGAGAGGCGCAGTATTAGTTGTTAGGCCTTCATTGGTAACAAAAGCCCAACTCAAAAGTCGGCTATTTTGAGACCAGAACAACTTAATTCAGTTACGCGTATATACGCTCAGCAACGGGAACTTGTTCTCACCGAAAGCTAATGTAAGTGAAAGCGTTTCCCCGCCGTCAAAGTTTTCAGAGAGTTTCATTGGCGCGATCCGTTGACCATTTGCCGTCAGTGCCAATAGATGTTTATGTGTTAACGTGCGGCGGCCACTTGATTGGTTCTTGAGTGTAACCACAGCCCAGCGCTCACCGCTTTCATTACTCATCAACACCGCGTTAAGTACTTTGAAGTCACTACTATCTGGATAGATATTTGCGTCATTCGCAAACGCTAATGCCATGTTGTTGGGCACTACATTATCAATCGTTAACGCTTTTTCAGCTGCCTTTGTATTCATAGCCAACATAAATAACCAAAGTCCAGCTATTATCCATTTAGACATTTGTTCACCCTTCTAGTTTCCTTTGATTGACTTAGTATGCCTCCTATTTGAACACACTACAATTCGGATACTATCTGAAACGAAAACCAAAAAGATAAACCGACTTATTTATGCTAGCCTCTTGTCAGTCCGCCTTCTGCTTGGTGGCAAGAACTTAACGTAACATAGGCTTATATCCCCTTGGTTTACAAATGATTATGACGTGTTGGAGCTAGTTACCTTCTATCTAACTTTGCGATAATTTTCTCTGCAAGTAATGTGGCTGATGCAGGGTTTTGTCCGGTAATTAACTGCCCATCTTCGATTACATTGGTCTGCCATGCAGCTGCTGAAGAGTAAATACCACCACGTTCGATAAGCCGGTTTTGCAATAGGAATGGGACGATATCCGTTGTTCCTAAATCACTTTCCTCTTGATTGCTAAACCCTGTAACCTGCTTGCCTTTAACTAAATAGTCTCCGTTCGCAAGCTTAACATTCGTGATCGCTGCTACACCATGACAAACAGCAGCAAGTACTCCATTTTTATTTAAAATATCGGAAGCGACACGCGCAACATCACCATTGTCAGGGAAATCCCACATAGGCCCAGATCCGCCACTAAAAATTACCGCATCATAATCATTTGCATCTATTTTATTTAGTGGAATGGTATTTATCACCTTATTAATCAACTCTGCGTCATTTAAAAAAACTTGATGATAACTATCAGGCTCTGTCAGTGCTCTCGCATCTATTGGGGCAAAACCGCCTTTGATGCTTGCAATATCAACTTTGATGTTGGCCTTTTTTAGACGGTAATACGGATGCGTTAGCTCAGGGAGCCAAAACCCTGTTTTTCGACCAGTATCTCCTAGTTGGTCGTGGCTGGTAAGAACAATTAATACACGGTGGTCATCCGATGTTTTTGCCAATGGGGGAAAAGAAAAAGTAGCTAAAATAAAAATTAAAAATAACCGTTTAATCATGAGTAAATCACCTTAATTGTGTAAAGTGACTACAATGTATCGCGCCTCAACGCTTGCTTCATTTACATAGGTTGATTATGGCTTAGAAGTTGAAGCAACTTGCTTCGCATCGGTGGGTTCAGCTTTGACACCGTCATAAATAACCAAGCCCGTTGTCTTGCCAATCGAACAATATTGCTTTGGCGATCAATTTTTGTTTCGGAATAACAACGGCTAGAAAGCGAGTTGTTATTCCGTGCTCAATGCAGCTACTCAATAAAGATGCTAATTACAGCAATTATAAGGTTTCTTCTAACCACTTGAAGAATTCACGCTGCCATACTATCCCATTTTGTGGTGTCAGTACCCAGTGGTTTTCTTCAGGGAAATAAAGGAAACGACTCTTCAAGCCACGAAGTTTTGCGGCTTGGAAAGCTTGCATCCCTTGGCTCAGCGGTACACGGTAGTCTTTACCACCATGGATCACGAACATCGGCGCATCCCACTTATCCACATAGCTGATTGGGTTAAACTGATTGTATGCTTTGCTAATGGCCGCATTGTTTTGCTCCCAGTACGCGCCACCCAATTCGTTGTTCACAAAGAACATTTCTTCGGTTGTGCCGTACATACTGCGCAAATCAAAAATGCCGCAGTGCGCGATAAAGGTTTTAAAACGACCATCGTGGTTACCAGCTAAGTAAAACGCAGAGTAACCACCAAAGCTGGCACCAACTGCCGCGATACGTTTGTTGTCAACATATGACTCTTTCGCAACATCGTCGATTGCATCAAGGTAGTCCTGCATCGCCTTACCACCCCAGTCTTGGCTGATATCTTTGTTCCACTTCACGCCGTGCCCTGGCATACCACGACGGTTTGGCGCAACCACAATATACCCTTGTGAAGCCATCACTTGGAAGTTCCAGCGGAAGGAGTAAAACTGTGATAACGGTGCTTGTGGGCCACCTTGAAGATATAATAGCGTTGGATATTGCTTGCGTTTATCAAAATTAGGCGGGTAAATAACCCAAGTTAGCATGTCTTCGCCGTCTTTTGTCTTCACCATTCGTTTTTCAACGTGAGGTAAATCCAAATCAGCATAAAGCGCTTCATTCACATTTGTCAGCGCAACAAGCTTTTTGCTATTCAGATCAAAGCGGAAGATCTCTTTTGCTTGATTCATGCTATTGCGAGTAACAACTAACTGATCGTCTAGAGCCGCTACAATGCTATTAACATCAAACATGCCCTTGGTTAGCTGTTTAATTTTTGGTTTGGCTTTGGTTTTGGTGTTCACCGCTACTTGAAATAGCTGGATTGTGCCGTCAACGGGTGCAATAAAATAAATATGCTTACCATCATGACCCCATTCAAAACTGCTAACCGTGCCGTCCCAATGCGCAGTTAGATTGATTTCTCTGTCACCCTGCTTAACGATGATGTCATTTTTATCCGCCTCGTTACCGGGCTCATCCATACGTAAGAAAGCCAGCAGCCCTGTGGATGAGAACTCTGGGCTTTTATCATAACCCAAGTTTTGCTCGGTTAGATTGGTGGTTTTCTTACTGGCTAAGTTATAACGATAAATATCCGTGTTGGTGCTGCTCGCATATTCTGCGCCAGTCAGCTTTTTACTAACGTAGTAGATATTTTCACCGTTTGGACCCCAAACATAGTCGCTTGAACCACCAAATGGTGACGTCGGACTATCAAAAGGCATCCCTTTCATGATATCGACTTTTTCTTCTGTGATTAGATCCTGATAAAACACATGCTTAACACTGCCGTCTTTCCAGGTATCCCAATGGCGGTAGTTTAAATCATCAAACACGTAAGCATTGGCTTTCGTAAGCGCTTTATGTCTATCCGTGGCCAGCACAGCTTCAACATTTACAGTATCATGAAATAGTTTTTTGCTGCCATCAGGCGAAATATTATCGTCTGACAATATCCCTTGATACGCGCTTATAAGTCGAGACGCCCCACCCTTTAACGGCACTTGATAGACTTTGCTATCAAAGTCATCATTTTCAACGCTTGGCGTTGTAACTCTATAAATCACATGGGTGTTGTCTTTAGATAATCCAAGCGCACTCACGCGCTTTACTTGCAAAAGCTTGTCAGGAGTCATTACCTCTTTGGCAACCAACCCAAAACTTGGTGCTAATCCTAAGCTAGCACATAAAAGAATTCGCAACATCGCGAAATGCCTCCAATAATCAAATCTCACCTAGACTACATAAACCCGACAGAACTTAAAAGCATTCGCGATAAGATACTTTCTTCTCTAGTGCAAGTCGCGAGCAAGTAGCAGAAGTTGCTCAAAATAAATTTACGTTGTGCTGTAAGTTGGCAATTCTGTACTTTCTAGGTGTTTGGTTGAACAATTTCTTAAACGCTTGCACAAACGCAGAGTCAGAAGCGTATCCCAACTCGATAGCAATTTCTTGTATGCTCTTTTGCGACTCTAACAATTGCAAAGATAAAACTAACCTTACATTTTGTCTCCACTGTGAAAATGATTGAGAAAACTCTCTTGAGCACAATCGCGACAAAGTGCGCTCAGAAGCGCCCACTTTTGTTGCCCACTCCTTTAACGTAAATGGCAGATCCGGTTGCTCTTTAAGCTGTAAAAAAATGGATAAAAAGCGTTTATCGGTAGGTATGAGTAGGGGTATTTCATAACGGTTTGCGATCTCGATCTGATCTCGCAATACAGTTAGCAAATGTGTGATATTGGACTCTGCTTGAGTGAGCGTCTCGTTTTCAAATAGAAGCAGTATTAATGCTTTTATAAATGGCGTTACCAGACAGGATTTTGGTTTGTCTCCATACTGAACATATTTGTCGGGATTAAGATAAATCGCCAAAAACTGTGTATCTGTAATCGCTATGGATTTATGCACTGTATTTGCGGGTATGTAGAGCATACCATTGTGAGGTACGATCCCGCTTTTATCCCCGATACTTGATTGCAGCAGCCCCTGCAAAGGAAACACAATTTGATGCCACGAATGTGAGTGAAAGTCATCAATATAGCCAGAAGCCATATTAATCGTTTTAGTTACGATTTGTTTATCTGGAGAACCTTTGATGAGGTCATTAGCTTGCATCTTGGCGACTTATCAACATTAAACGTCTGTTAGTATAAATTACGCCATCCGAATTTAATATACCATCTACAGCCTATCGCAAATTAAAAGGCACAAAGATGCATATTCACTTTATCGTTCATGAACATTTTGAAGCGCCCGGCGCCTATGAATCTTGGGCAAATAAACGCGGCCATACCATTACCTACTCGCGAGTTTATCAAGGAGAACCGCTCCCAAAAAGTATCGAAGGCTTAGATTTCTTGATTGTCATGGGAGGACCTCAAGATCCGTCGACAACTATTGAGCAATGCCCGCACTTCGATGCAAAAGGTGAGCAAGAAGTCATCTTGAACTCGATTACCGCCGGAAAAGTTGTGCTTGGCATATGCCTAGGGTCGCAACTCATTGGTGAAGCGTTAGGTGCAACATTTGAACCTAGCCCTGAACGTGAAATCGGAAAGTACCCGATAACCTTGACGGAAGCAGGGATGACACACCCACTATTTAGTCATTTTGGAAAAGTGTTGGATGTCGGTCACTGGCATAATGATATGCCAGGGCTCACCAATGGTTCACAAGTGATTGCATATAGCGACGGGTGCCCAAGGCAAATTGTCGGCTACCGCGACCTAGTATACGGTTTTCAGTGCCATATGGAATTTACCAAAGATATCGTCGCATTACTGATTGAAAATGACGATCTCAGTGACGTTTTACAGTATCGATTTGTAGATGAGCCAGAGGTTTTACTGAATCATAACTATGACGAAATGAACCAAAAACTGTATGGTTTTTTAGATAAGTTAGAAAGCTTCTATAAATCACAGCCCTGAGTGTTAATCATATTATTTAACCTGAGGTTTGGGACTTGGGGCTAACTCAAATACCCACCATAATTCGCATCTATATTATGGTGGGTGTCCTTTATCTGTAC
>NZ_JAKEVK010000261.1:0-5601 GCF_022398435.1 Pseudoalteromonas sp. Isolate6
CTAATACCCCGATATATTCAGATACTTTAAAGAAAATAATAGATTATGCGCTACTAAGTGAAACAACTCGTTTTTCTATGCTTGAAATCAGTTTTGATCAAGCAATATTTTGGTTAGATTCAGTACAAAGTGAAATTGAAGTTCATAAATTTTTAGATGAGCTGATCGACTCAATTAAGCAGTTCTTCGTTCGCAAAAATATCCAAATCAAATTTGCCGCCTCTTATACTATGATTGAGCCCAAGCAGCCACTGTCGGAGGCGATAGACCGCCTAGTGATCTATACCCAATTCGTCTGTGAATCTCGGACTGACTTTTACATGCGTTATTCACAATCGCTGCTTTCAGAGAAGCTAAATGAGCATAAAGTGTCTGAAGCATTATTCAACGCTGTCGATAATGGTGAATTTTATCTAAGGTTTCAACCAAAACTCAGTTTAAAAGAACATTCGATCAATAGCTGCGAAGTGTTGATCCGTTGGAAGAACAGCCAGTTTGGCGCTAACTCACCGGATTATTTTATTCCGTTGGCAGAAAAAGACGGACAAATAGTTAAAATAGGAAATTGGGTGCTAGAGCAAACGTGTATCGCACTGTCTGAGTGGCGAAAAGAGGCGCTTAATATTAAAAAAGTTGCAGTGAATATTTCACCTTATCAACTCTCCGACCCTGACTTTGTACAAACCATGTATTCAATTATCAAAAAGTATTCACTTCAACCAAAGCAATTTGAATTAGAAATCACCGAGAATTTTGTTTTGGAAAACCTCGAGCAAGCTAAGGCTAAATTAATACAGTTAAAAGAAATCGGATTCTCTATTGCTATTGATGATTTTGGCAGAGGGTATTCCTCTTTGGGTTATATTTCAAAGTTGCCAGTAGATGTTATTAAGATTGACAAAAGTCTGATAGAAAATATCGACAGTTCCAAATCGGCTCGTGATCTTGTCCAAAATGTCATTCGATTAGTTCATGACCTTGGATTAAAAGTTGTTGCTGAAGGGATAGAGACCGTCGAGCAGCTTGAAATTTTAGAGCAGTTACAATGTGACGAAGTACAGGGATATCTAATCGGAAAACCTGTTTTGTTTGAGGAGCTTACTCACTATGTCTATTAAAAACCAAGTACCACGGATTGTACTCGTTGATGACGATGAGTTAATGTTGAAGTCGCTCTACCGTCACTTCAATATAAGTATGGAAGGTGCAGATATATTGACCTTCTCATCCCCTAAACAATTTATTGAATCCCTAGATACGTTAACTAGCATCGATATCTTAGTTAGCGACTACCTTATGCCGGCAATTAATGGTGTTGAATTAATCAATATTGTGAGACGTCGCTATCCGCAAGTCCTTACCGTATTGTTAACCGGTGATACTACAGGAAAAGTACTGTGTAAGTCGTCAATTTCCGCGACCTTTATCGTAGCTAAGCCATTTAGAAGAGAAGAATTTGATGATGTTATTACTGCATTTTATCGACTCTGTGAGTTGCCATTAAGTGAGTCTATAAAGCAGGCGTTAAATGAAACTTTCATCCAAAACGAATTGCCTATTTTGCTAAGTAGAATTGAGGATATTGATTTAGATTTTCATAAGCTTGAAGCGATGCTTGAACAAGAAGTCCTCATTCAAGCTAAGTTATTCCACTTATGTAACAGTGCTTATGTCGGGTTATCGACAAAGCAATACTCCTTGTCTACCGCAATAAAGACACTCGGTGTGGACTTAGTTTCCGCAATTATTGTCTCTGCGTGTTATCACAATATGGTCGCAGCCAGATACAATATCGTAAACTGTGAGCAGTTAAGTGATATTAACTTTAGAAAGGTTAAGTTACTAAAAGAATTGGTACAAAAACGACGTGATTCATCAGTTGACACCGAGCGTATTGTTTTTATTCAATCTCTATTATTTCTTGGTGAGTTGGGCTCTGAAATAGTCCAGCTTATAACTGAAAACCAATGCCACTCCCCAGGGGGCTGCTATACAGAGAAATTACATATGGCCCTCTACACCGCTACCTTAATAGGCTACGAGTCAGCCATCACTGATGAACTGTATGCACTCATTGAAGCCTTAGAAACGGGAACCTCAGATAGTAATACCACTACATTGTTGTTGCTTACAGATACAATTACCAATAAGGAAGTGAATCAAGGCGTCATCGACATGTTTTGTGATCAAAAGGGCCTAGATTGGTTGGAGCTTTTCTATGAACTCAGAAGTAAATACTTTAGCTAGTTATAACATACTGATTTTAGACGATGAACTGTCTGTACTTAACGCATTAAAGCGACTTATAAGTCTGCCGCTAGTAGAAGTTGTCTGTTTTGACAATCCGTTTGAAGCACTTGAGTATTTAGACTCGCACCCTGTTCAGGTTATTATCTCCGATTTTAGAATGCCAATTATGAATGGCGGAAATTTTCTAAAACGAGCCAAAGAAATACGCCCAGGTGCAGTAAGCTTGATTCTCAGTGGTTATACTGACTCCGACATACTTATTGATATGATAAATAGCAAGGTTGCACATAAGTTTTTGTGTAAACCATGGGAGAACGACAAATTACTCGCAGAAGTCAACGCAGCAATAGATGTGTACAACCACAACTATTTTAAAACAGTGTTGCAAGAACAACTTAAAAAGCGTGATTGCCCTCGGGTCTTAATCAATAATGAAGGTCTAGTTGTCGAACATAATCTCAGTCACGATATAGAATCTCAGATACTTGCTGAATTTTCGGCATGCTTTAGTGGTAACGGTATCTACCACACCCCTCTTGGTGTTTTAAGATGTGAGATCCGTAGTAATCCAAAAGACGAAGAGTTCTATTTGATCACTATTGAAAAGGTTGATGTTGCAGATGAAATAAACATCTATGAAGTGATCAATGAGCTTCTATTGTGCTACTCGATAAACCCTTTTTTAACTTACTATGCGTTGCCAACCTGCGAGCTCACCTCAGCGAAACTCGCTGCTGCGGCCCATGAAGTTTTTAGAAACTATAAAATACTACCTTCACCTACACATCATTATCTGTTCGTACTGGATAACATTGAAAATTCTTTATTGCCAAGAAAACAAATAGAACTAGAAATTCAGCTGGAAAAGTTACTCAATACTGCACTGCCTCACGAAATACAAAGTAACACGACTCAGCTTACCGAATTTTTAATTAATGGGGAGTGAGCGTGGATACTTTTGCAAAAGTCGAATTAACACAGGATTTAGTCGAATCAAGTTTTCCACTCGCTGACCTCAACACCCTGCTCACTTCTCTATCAAACTATTTTGATGTACCAATTACTTTGGTTACCGTCATTGAAGGTCAATGGCAACACCTAATCGCCAAGCATGGGATTCTTGTTGATAAAACACCAGAACAAGATGCTTTTTGTAAGCGCTTAATCAAGCATAACAAATCACTACTGATTCCAGATACTTCCTTAGATGAAAACTATGCAAACAATCCTCTTGTTACTGGTGAACCTCACATTCGCTCATATTTGGGTGTGCCTTTTCGGATCGATGGCAAACCAATTGGTGGTGTATGTCTAATCGATACCAAACCAAAGAATTATGCCGAGCGAGATATTCATTTGCTCGAGACAATTAGCGGCCTGATCACCACTATTTTGGAGCTACAAAAAAATTACTCGCTGTACCTTGAGGATCAAGAGCTAATCCGCTTTTCACCAATCGTATTAATAAAATGGAAGTACAATAATGGGCTTCACATTCGTACCGTATCTCCTAACATTGAGCGCGTCATTGGTATTGACACTTTTAACTTATGCTCTGGTGAAATACATTTTGAAGATTTACTTACTGAATCAAGCGTTGAGAAGTTTCATTTTAACTTGCAAAACCATTTAGCTGGTTTAGAAGCGTCTGAAATTTTGCTAGAGATGGAACTGGATTCAAAACAGATCTGGATCCGAATGATCACGGTGGCGCATTTTAACCACGAAGGCAGAATGACGAATATCCAAGCCTTTATTACTGAAAATACCGCACAAAAGTATACTGAAGACAAGCTCAATGAAACAAACCGGCAGATGCGTTTGTTATTAGAAGCTTCAGAACTTGGAACATGGGATTGGAATATTCCAGCAGATATAAACAAAGTAAATAAAAAGTGGTGTGATATGCTTGGGATCGAATTTGAATATGTCGAAACCAGCGTTAATTATTTCCGTCAGCTTATTCACCCAACCGACCGTAGTCATGTAGAAACAAATCTAGCTCAGCACCTACAGGGGCTAACTGATGCCTACACCACTTCTTATAGAATGAAACATGCTGATGGACACTGGGTATGGATTGAAACCTATGGCAAAGTGGTTGAGCGTGATAATAGCGGTAGAGCACTACGTCTTGCTGGAACTCACCGTGATATTACCGACCGAATGGAAGCCCAGCTACAAGAACGCAAGCAAAAGCAGTTGCTGTCGTTTATCAGTAAGGCACAGTCAGCCTATTTAAAGACGGGTGATCTTTCTAAATCATGCCGTGAAATTCTAGAAGAGCTCATTGACATTGCTGATAGTCAATTTGCGTTGATCGGCGAACTTGAACATTCCGCTGGTGTACCTAGGCTTTTTATCCATGCAATTTCGGAGATGCAGTGGAATGATCTAAGCTCTCAACTGGTTCAGCGATATTATGATAATGACCTCTATTTTACTGATTTTAATAATTTATTTGGTTCGGTTATCCTAACGGGAGAGACCGTCATTAGTAATGAACGAGGTAAACATCCTGCATCGAAAGGTACGCCAAAAGGACACCCTAGGATCTCTAAGTTTTTAGGGCTACCGATAAAGCTCAATGGTGAGTTAATCGGTATGATTGGGCTTGCGAATAAGTTTTTTGACTATACCGAAGAAGATGCACAATTCTTACAACCACTAGTCGACTCTCTAGCGGGTTTATACTATGCGGTTAAACTCGATAAAGAGCGCCAGGAAGCGGAAAACAAGCTGCTTGAGCTTGCGATGACCGACACCTTATCGGGCCTGCCCAACCGACGTGCCTTTATGGAAAAAGCCGCCGAAGTTGGTGAGATTTCCTTCCCCTATTTAATTGGTATGGTAGATATCGATAACTTTAAGTCTATTAATGATACCTACGGTCACGATGCTGGTGACAAAGCCATTAAGCTGATTGCTCACACTATAAAGGACGCGCTACGCAGTGATGATTTTACCGCGAGAATGGGAGGTGAGGAGTTTGCATTTGTGTTACTTGATGCTACATACGGATCGTCTAGTTCGCTGATTGAAACCATAAGAAAGTCAATATCTGACTTAGAAATTACCTTGTCAGAAGAAAAAAGCATCCATCTCACGGTTAGTATTGGTGTAAAAGCAGTACTTCCCGAGATGGAAAAAATGTCTATTACTGGACATCTAAACGATGCTGACAAAGCATTGTACGAGGCTAAACGCACAGGCAAAAACAAGGTAGTTTGGTTTAAATAATCAATATATTAACTCCACCGCTTTGAACTAACAGATAATGACAAACCAAAAAAGTGACCTATTTTTCTTTAATGAGTTAAGTTCGAGAAGTAAGGCTTGATTACATTTTCC
>NZ_JAKEVK010000262.1:0-5535 GCF_022398435.1 Pseudoalteromonas sp. Isolate6
TATTTATAGACTTAAAGAGCTTTATGTGGACTTAACGAGAAAGTTGTTGGCGCAGGAAAGGTAGGAGTTCTAAGGCATCAACGCCATCTGGAGCTATCCAAATACTCTCGCTGTAATGTTCAAAATTTAAATTGAAATTGCAATTCTCACATGAAAAACGCCACTGATGTCTGTCTGCACCAGCAGAGAACTCAATTAATTGAATCGCGTTATGGTGTAAGAATATTTTGCCCCAAAGTTCAAACTCGTCGTCTTGAGGTGTAACTTCACAGTTGATGATAATCACCTCGTGTGGATTATCTAAAGTGAGTGTGGTCATTATTCTCTTTCCAAATAATTGCGAATGAGTTGCATGAAAGGGGAACCGTACTTGCTGAGCTTAGTAAAACCGACACCAGATACTTGTAAAAACTCGCTGTCTGTTGTTGGTGTTCTTTGCGCCATTTCAGCTAACGTTCGATCGTTAAAGACAACATACGGCGGTACATCATCTTCATCTGCGAGCTGCTTTCTGAGTGCACGAAGCTTAGCAAATAGTTTCTTGTCATAATTAAACTGAGCCAGTTTATCTTGATAGACGTGCTTAGCTACGAGCCTTGGCTCTGCCAGTTGTAGCACATATTCACCGCGCAGTACGGCCCGGGCGGCTTCTGTTAATTTAAGCGTTGCACCTTGTGTAATATCTTGACTCAATAAACCATGATGGATCAGTTGACGTAATATACTCAACCAAAATTCATTACTGTGCTCTTTCCCAATACCATAGGTTGAAAGTGTATGGTGATTTTGCTCTCTGATCCTTGCGGTATTAGCTCCACGTAAGATATCGACAATATAACCAATACCAAAACGCTGCTCAGCTCGGTATACACACGATAAGGCTTGTTGAGCAACTAATGTGCCGTCAAATTGTTTTGGTGGGTTAAGGCAGATATCACAGTTACCGCATGCTTCTCGTTGATATTCGCTGAAGTAATTGAGCAAAATTTGACGACGACAGGTTTGTGCTTCAGCAAAGCTCGACATCGCCTGAAAGCGCTGTTCTTCGACTTTACGACGTTGCTCGTCTGGAATATCTTCAAAAAAGCGTCTAACGCGGGGAATATCCGCAGGATCAAAATACATAACGGCTTCAGCTGCCAAGCTATCTCGCCCTGCACGGCCAGTTTCTTGATAATATGCTTCTACACTTTTTGGAATATCATAGTGAACCACAAATCGCACGTTGGGTTTATTGATCCCCATACCAAAAGCAACTGTGGCAACTACGATTTGAATGTCATCTCGGGCGAAGCGGTTTTGTACAAACTGACGCTGATCATTATCTAGACCTGCGTGATAGCCTGCTGCATTGAACCCAGCATCAATCAGCTTTTCAGCAATATCATCAACACGTTTTCGGCTACCACAGTAGATTATGCCACTTTGCCCCTTTTGCTCTTTCAAATAGCGGATCAACTGCGACAGGGGTTTGAACTTTTCTTCGATGGTGTAACGAATATTGGGTCTGTCAAAGCTACCGGTATAGATAAAGGGGGTTTGCATACCTAATTGCTGGACAATATCTTTCCGTGTCGCTAAATCAGCCGTTGCGGTTAATGCCATCATCGGAACAGACGGAAAATGTTGACGTAACTCTTTTAAACGAAAGTAATGTGGTCTAAAGTCATGCCCCCAATGGGATACGCAGTGGGCTTCGTCGATGGCAAATAAACTGATGTTACAGTTAGATATGCGTTCGATAAAATCTCTTTGTAAGGCCTTTTCCGGCGCTATATATAATAGCTTTAAGCGACCCTGGAAAAGCGCGTCATAAGTATCTCTTTGCTGCTCCCAAGCGACACTGTTGTTAATATATTCAGCGGCAATGCCTTGTGCTTTTAACTGTGCGACCTGGTCTTGCATTAATGAGATAAGAGGCGATATTACAATTGTCACGCCTGCAAATAATACTGCTGGAACTTGGTAACAGAGTGATTTACCACCGCCGGTAGGCAGTAGTACAAGCGTATCCTGACCAGCTAAGCTGGACTGAATAATGTCAAGCTGACCATCTCTAAACGTACTGTAGCCAAACACATCTTTCAGTACAGAGTGAGGGTCGTTAATTGGGGGGCTTACGAGGGTATCCATCGGCGTCATTTTAGAGCTTTTTTTGAACCTTGTCTTTGCTTTTTATCTAATCTTAAGAGACTTGACTAAGTTTTAAGCACTTGTTGCTTTAGATTTTGCGATTGTGAATTCATCTAACTTTCATCGCCGTGATTAATAAAAATGAGTATAATGATTGACCTCTTAGTTGATCCCTCCAAAGGTTAAAAGCCCGTGATTGAAGAGTAAACGAAAGGACACTTACTCGCTGTACTCGCCGTTTTTATGTAGGGAATTGCGTTTATCTATTTTAAGTAACGTGTCCATATTGATGCGATTGAATTTTAATTGGGGACTGTTAATAACATACTTTATGTTAGATGCGAGCTCAGGCTATTACATCAACCCGTCACTTAACGTATTATTAGAGGTGTTATTCTTATCGGAAAGATTAAGAACAGCGCAAAAGTTTGCTGTGTTATTGGCGATAGTGGGTGTAGTGTTGCAGTTAATCAGTTTGATTCATTCCTGTCATTGCGTTTTTACTGGCGTATGTTTAGTTTTGATTCTTATAGAGATATGAGAAAGCGCTCAGTAAACTAAGCGGTTTCTTCCAGTATCTTTCGCCTGATATAAACGCTCATCAGCTTGTTTTATCAGGCTTTCTATATTTGTGGTCACCTGAGCAGCAAGCCCCATTGAAACAGTAAACGGGATCTGCTGAGCGGTCAGTTCGTTACTGCTTTGCTCTAGATATTCCCGAAAGCGCTCCAGCCTTTCTTTACAATGATCAGTCACCGTATCTTTAAAATATATCGCAAACTCTTCGCCGCCTAATCGAGCGACTAAATCATTGGGAAAATATTGAGCAAACGCTTGGCCAATAGACTCAAGCACTGCATCGCCTCCCTCATGGCCATAATTGTCATTTACTTGCTTAAAATGGTCAATATCTATCATCGCTATCAGTCCATGGAGCTCTTTTTTATGTCTCGCTTTTAGACTTTTCTTTACGGTATCGAAAAAGTAGCGTCGATTTGGTAAGTTGGTTAGATAGTCTGTATTCGCTTGTCGGCGTATCGTTTGAATATGCTCTAACATATCGACGTTTTGGCTAAGACGACAGTAAAACTCTTCTGCGTTAAAAGGTTTTCTGAGGTAGTCATTAGCACCATTTTTTAAGAAGCGTGTGGATAGATTAGCAGTTTCAACACCTGAGATACCGATTATAGCTTTATCATCGTCAGTGTAGAGTCGCCTGATTTCGATGCATAACTCTTCGCCTCGCATATTTGGCATTTCATTGTCGGTAATGATCACGGAGATATCGGGATTGTCTTTTAATACCGCGAGCGCTTCTAAGCCATCGCAGGCCTCTAGTACCTGGTATTTATGGCGAGCGAGGAGCGCTGACACATAATGCCTCGACGAAATAGAATCGTCCACAACTAGTACTCTGACATTTTCATTTCTTGGTAGACGCTCTAATTGGCGCCGTAAATAATGATAGGCTTGCTTATTTTCCTTAGTTATATAGTCAATAATAGGGTACTGCTCTACGATTGAGCGAGTTTGACTCTCGAGGTTACCTGTCATAACAATAGTAGGAACGTCAGCCTTAACCGTATAGGGAATGGCTTCGCCAAGCGGCGCATCAGGTAACACAAAGTCTACCACGGCACAAAAATAATCATGCTGTGATAATAAAACTTTGGCTTCAGCCAAAGACTCTGCAATATCTACATGGTATCCCACCGTGGTAGCAATGTGCTTTTGCACCTTTGCAATTGTGGGGGTGTCTTCAATGATTAAGATTTTCCGTAACACAACTTTTGCCAATCATTTCCTGTTTTACTAATTCTTAACCCAACTGCGCTTAATTGCAATGCTTGTGAGAATAAACAGGTGATGACTAAGAACAAAATGTTAGAAAGATAGCGCGCGATGTGTGATTTGAGATTGAGATGTTTTTATATGAGGAAACAATGTAGACGCCAATAAGAGAAAATAATACAACTCTTTTGACGCCTAAGCTTGATAGTTTATGGGCTATTTTGCTTATAGCTCGTCGTCAATATCTGCTGGGATAACCACGCTCCCATCATTTTGAACTTTAGAGCGTCCAAATAGCGTGTGAAACTTTGTTTTACACGTAGTATGCTTCAAATATTTAGCCCAAGCTTTTTCGACAGCGTTAGTTGGGGGGATTAACCCTTCCATTACCTGAACAAATTGGGATTGGAAACTGTTTTGAGGTTCTGCTGCTTTGCTGTATAAGCTTCTTAACGTGGCACCACAGCGTTCAAGAATTTCGGCTTCTTGTAGTGTGAAGTGACCACTGCGTCCGAATCCTCTAGGGAAGTTGGCGTCATCATAAAAGGCTCTGGGGCTTGCAAATGCATTTTTCAAAGTCGCTAAATTATGATCCATAACTGAGTCCTCTAAGTTTATCTGGCTGGAGTATGGACCAAGTTTTATAATTTTTTAAACGAGTAATTTTTATCGTCAGGAAGAAAAATGGACATAGATCTATTAAAAACTTTTGTCGAAGTTGTCAAAACCCGTCATTTTGGCCGGGCGGCAGAAAATTTATACATCACTCAGTCAGCTGTAAGCTTTAGGATCCGCCAACTTGAACAAAGCTTAGGAGTGAACCTTTTTATCCGCCAGCGTAACAATATTCAGTTAACGGCGCCTGGTGAAAGGTTGTTACCACACGCCAAAATGATTTTAACTGGGATGCAGCGGGCCAAGGTCGATGTTGCACTCGCAAATAATATGCATAAGCAATTGTCACTGAGTGGCACTGCTAATATTTGGGACGCATTTTTACAATTCGGGATTAACCATATTGTATCCGCTATGCCTGGGGTATCGCTTGTTGCTGAAGTGAAAGCTCAGCAAGAAAGCACGCGACTATTATTAGAGCGAACACTAGATCTTGCTGTACTGTTCGATCCGCCCAAAGTCGATGAACTGGTTGTTAAGCCGATCAGCGATCTTGCTATTATTCCTGTAAGCACTTTTGACAATGCAACAAAAGAAGACTTTTTTGACAACCAATACGTTTATGTTGACTGGGGAACCGCTTTTTCTCTTTGGCATGCAAAACAATTTACTGGCGCAACCCCTCCTTATTTTAGAACCAGCACTGGTCGAATAGCACTCGACCTTATTCTCCAATGTGGCGGCTCTGCATTTGTGCCAGAAGCACTAGCGTTAGAGTCCATTGAGGCAGAAAGGTTGACTCAAGTTGATGAAGTAGAAAGTAACTCAAGAGAGATCTTTGTGGCATACCACAAAGATAACGACCAATTAGAGCAGATAGAAACCATCGTAAACTTACTGGGGGCGGTGAAGTAATTCTTATAATGAATCTTTTGTGACGTATTTCTTAAGGTTGGGTGTCACTTTATTTTCAGAAATATTTTATGTGTAATATTT
>NZ_JAKEVK010000263.1:0-5480 GCF_022398435.1 Pseudoalteromonas sp. Isolate6
AAATAAAGGCCGGAAAAACTCGACTTTCATACACAAACCCCTCGATGAAAATCGAGGGATTTTTGAACTTAGCTGATTAATCTCGATCTGATCAGTATTGATATAACGACAAGGTCAGTTACGGTGTATTCAACAAGTTCAGAGCAATGGGTATCAGAAACATTTTCTCAAGCATTAAACAGTACGTGACTAAATAGCACACTCGACTTCGAACAAGCATTCGCGGGGTACGCATGCGCATTCAGTATTGCTGTTTGCACCACAGCAGAAACGATGGATATAAGACATCAATTAGTTTGGTCAGAATAATCGTCATGCAAGCCGAGTGTATGAAAGCAATTAACACCTAATCACTTCCTGGCTAGAGTTTAAATTCGTTTATAAGCCTTTTATCTATTTCGGCGAGATAATCAAGACCATATGGACTGTGATTAAATTGCTCTATCAAATTAGTAGGCAGATCTTTGTCTACCTGTTCAAAGCAGCTTGCTATCCCGCAACTAATCGCAGCGACACTATCTGTATCGCCACTAAAATCTACCGACATGCGGATCATTTCACTGAGACTACGCGCGTGGCTTAGCACCGTCAGCACGGCACTGAGCGTATCTTCAGATATCGCCCTCACACTTCCTTGCCACGTTGGAGTAAATTGGCAGCCTTGTCGTGCGAGGTAATCCTGCAAGGTCTCTAACTTTGCTTTTTGATGTACTCCAGCGTGGACTGCCAAAGCGATACAAACCGCTGCATTAACTGCAATATCATGATCATGGGTTACTCGAGCTTGGAGTGTTGCTTTAGCAATAACCTCTTGTTCCTCTCTATAATAACCTAATGGAAGTGAACGCATCATCGCGCCGTTGCCAAAGCTATCCGTTTTAACGCGCTTTGCAAACTGCTGTGCATCAACCGCTCCATTAAAAGCCTGCTGTAATCTTTTCGCGTAACCATGCACTGGGTCCCGATGGTAAGTATGAAAAAATGCAGCGGCTATAGTGTCTTCCTGCCAGACCGTATCGTTTAACATTAGTTCTGCCAGTGCCAGCGACATCTGGGTATCATCGGTGTAACAAGCTGAATCACCAGATAAAGCATGAGCGCGATAACCACTTAGATTGTTATGAGCGAGTATCACCTCGGGTTCCACAAACTCAAAGCCAGCACCATAAGCATCTGCAATTGCCATTTCAACTAACATTTAATTTCCTTAAATTATTCACGCACTTTTCCGTCTATGCCTTATTTTAATCAGTTCAAACGGGTAGAGGTACTACCCAATCTCTGCTTTTAACAGAAGGACTCTAAAATAAGATATGATTAGTGCCAAATTCCAGCCTCTGTCTTTCCTTGTATCTTGACGCTATCGACCTTAAAAAGTGGCTCTTTCCCTTTTGCTCTTTGCTGATGATAATCAGCCGTCACCGCCAAGATAGTGGGAGTAAGACGCACGATGGCAATAACATTAACCACCGTCATTAAACCCAATGCGATGTCGGCAAGATCCCATACCTGTTTTAGCGTTGCCGAAGCGCCCCACAACATCATAGATAAGTAGCATGCGGTATAAATTGAACGGCCAACTTTATTATCCAGATGAAATAAGTGTAAGTTACTTTCAGCATAGGCGTAATTAGCGACTACAGAGGTGAAAGCAAACAAAGTGATCGCCGCCGCAACAAAGTACACGCCCCCAGTTGCTAAATGCGCGGTCATCGCAGATTGTGTTAGCCTTATGCCTTCCATCTCACTGCCAATATCTATGTCTGCCAATAGAATTATGACAGCAGTGCAACTGCACAACACTATGGTATCAAAGAATACGCCCAACATTTGAATATAACCTTGGGTCACGGGGTGATTAGGAATTGGCGACGCACTTGCCGATGCGTGCGGCACACTACCTGCTCCCGCCTCGTTAGAATAGAGCCCACGCTGAATACCATTTTTGATAGCTGCGCCAAGTGCGCCTGCGCCCGCTTCTTGCAAGCCAAAAGCTGAAAGCAAAATATCTTTGATCATGGCAGGGACTTGAGAGTAATTCATCACGGTAATAATAATGGCCGCAAGGACAAAGACTAATCCCATTACTGGCACTACCTTTTCAGCAAATCGTGCAATCGCTTTGAAGCCACCAAGAATAATAGAGCCAGCGAGGACTGTGATCACAATACCTGAATAGAAGGTTGGAATATCAAACGCATTGTTGAGCGCATCGGTGATGGTATTGGTTTGCATCGCGCTAAAGGTAAATCCATATCCCAAAAACAAGCAAAAGGCGAAGCATACTGCAAACGCCCGACTTCCCAATCCCATGTGAATATAATAAGCAGGACCACCTCTAAACTCACCTTGGCTATCACGCACTTTATAGACTTGCCCAAGTACACTTTCGGCAAAGCCTGTTGCCATACCCAAAATAGCTATCATCCACATCCAAAATATCGCACCACTGCCACCAAGAGAGATAGCAACTGCAACACCTGCAAGATTACCAGTTCCAACTCGAGCTGATAGCCCTGTGCATAAGGCTTGAAATGAACTGATTGTATTGCTATCACCCTGACTGCTGCCCCGTAACAGGCTAAACATGTGACGAAACTTTACAACTTGTATCCCTCGCAAAAGAATAGTGAACCAAAACCCTGCAAATAGCAGGATATAAATAAGTATCTGGCCTTCTCCCCATAAAAGCCCATTGATACTCTTAACTGCACTTTCAAACATAGGCGATTCCTGTTTTATTATTATTTGCCGTTTATCTAGGGCCTGTTGACCTTCTTAAAAGGTAAACAGGCCCTAGTATTATTTAACGGTTATTTAAATGGACTCCAGCAATCATACAACGCACCGAGCCACCTGCGGCTTCAATTGTCGGTATATCAATAGCAACTAGCTTAGCTGACTTTTCGATGACAGCAATTTGCTCAGGCAACAACGCCTGATAAGCCGTTGTGGAAAGCGCGAGTATGCGTCCCATACTGCCTTGCAACTCAATCGCGTTGCCGCAAAAATGCTGGATCTGCTGATAAGATAGCGCAATCAGGGTGTGGCCGCTTTGCGTAAAACGGTTAATAAGCTGTGCCTGCTGATATTCTGGCACCATATCTAGGCATATCATGGCGAAATCGGTGGCGACACACATTAAGACATTGGTGTGATAGACAGGCACTTCATTCTTATCATAGGCATTAAATATTTCTGCCTGTAGTCCCAACTGCTCACAAACCTGATTAACTAACACGGCGTTAGTGCGCTTGGACTCTACCGCATAGGCCACTTTTGCTTGATGATCGATAACCATAGAGCCGGTGCCTTCAAGGAATACTTCTTCAGCGGTTAGATGACTATAATCATTGATGTTTGTCACCTGATAGTGAGCACTCAGAAAATCAATAATATCGCGGCGGATCTCCAATCGTCGATTCAAAGCGTACATAGGATAAATCGTTAACTGACCATCGTTATGCGTCGAAAACCAGTTATTTGGAAAGACCGAGTCTGGCGTGTCTGTGGAGGTATCTTCAAATAAGTGTACTTTCACGCCAGCCAATTCTAACGCTTGCACGGCGTTGCTGACCTCAACATAGGCTCTGTTGTTAGGGTTGTTTTCACTGCATGCTTGCTGAAATGCGTTATCTTGCATGGTTTGCGGGTTCGAAGTGAAATGGTGTGGGCGGATCATCACCACCGCTCGTGGTGCTTGAAATATCGTTGTCATACTGCACTCATTATTTGATTTGGACCTTGTCATACACAATATCAGTGTAACCACACCATAAGACGATTTAAATGCCAAAATCTTATACAATTAGTGCAATTTTCTATCACTTTGCTAAGTTGAATTATACAAATAGACTAATCATGACAAAAACCACAAAGCTGTACTATGACTCCTTACTTATATGATGCGCTTGACAAAGCCTTGATTGCTGAATTGCGCAAAGATGGCCGAGCAGCCATTTCAACTTTAGCCACTACGCTCGATGTGTCTCGCGGAACCGTACAAAACCGTTTAGATAGACTCATTTCCAGTGGTGCAATTCTAGGCTTTACAGTGCGGGTTCATGAATATATCGAGTCCGAGCTGGTGCGCGCTATCATGATGATAGAAGTGATCGGTAAATCCACTACTCAAGTGATCAATGCACTGCGTGGGATCCCCGAACTCAGTAAAATTCATACCACGAACGGGGCATGGGATTTAATCGCTGAAGTGCAAGCTGCTAACCTCAGTGAATTCGATGGTGTACTGAGGCAAGTTCGAGAGATTGATGGCATTTTAAATAGTGAAACCAGTATTTTGCTATCGAGTACGTAAAGCTCGATAGCGTTGTTTATCTAGATCAGGGTGATGAGTCGACGGTCCGAAATAAACTAAATCAGCCATGACACATTTCAACACTTAACCTAATTTACTGCTAAATTATATTATCCCCTTCTTCTGGGCTTCGAGCATGTTCAGCTTGTTCTCTGATCTCATCTGCATCGCTACTTACATCGTCAATATCCGCATCTACTGCTGTTATTGTGGGTTTATGCTTTTGTTTCACGGAGGCTCCGTTGCCACTCGAATTACTAGTCGCTTCTTTAATTGATCCTGATGTTTCATTATTTGCAGCTATAATTATCCGCTCTCTAGCATCGTCAGGCATGCTAATTCCCTGTTCGGTAAAGCAATTAACGGTTTCTCGCATAAGTTGAGACGCCACTTTTATCGGACTATGTTGTTCGCTATTGACCCAAAAATATATAGTAAGATTGATAGTCGCGGAGCCTAATGCTTCGAGTAGAGCCTGTGGTGGCGGGTCGTTTAAAACCGCACTTTGTTCTTTAAGTAAGTCAATTGCAATTTGCTGCGTCAGGCGAATATCGTTGTCATAGCCAATACCAATCTTAAAGTGTCCACGTGTTTTGGGATTGGCAGTAAAGTTTTTAATTACATTCTTGTAGACGGTAGCATTGGGTATTTGAATGTGATTGCCATCGTAATCAACTAAGGTGGTTGCGCGGGCAGTGACTTTTTTAACGATCCCCAAACGGTTATCGACTTCGATAACGTCATCAATTCTAAATGGGCGCTGGACACTAAGTAACATACTCGAAATAAAGTTCTCAGCGATATCACGAAATGCAAACCCAAGAATAAGACCGACAAGCCCAGTGCCACTCATTACTGCAACTGCAAACTCACTCAACCCAGCCAAACGCAAAAAGATATAAATACCAAAAAATATAACTAACACGCTGATAAAACGGCGAGTGACTAGATGTAATAATCGACTTTTACTGACATAACCTATGGGTTTAATCAAAAGATAAGAGATTGGCCTTGCTAAATAATAACAAAGCACAATAACCACAACTCCCAGCGCCAGAGCAGGTAATAATTGCCATGCAGTTTGTAAAAAGTGCACAACTTGTGTGCTTAAACTTAGCGTATCTGATGTGCTCACGGCTTCAGTCGCTTCGCTAGAAGCTGC
>NZ_JAKEVK010000264.1:0-5398 GCF_022398435.1 Pseudoalteromonas sp. Isolate6
AAATAAGACAACCTAAGTTGCATTTGAAAAGCTAATATAGTCTCGAAATTGACCTTATCTGAATGGGCATTCTACCCACCCAGACAAGCTCTCTGATTTAGTTGAGTTTTGCTAACATTGCTGCCTTCAAAGCATCATAATCCGCGCTAAGTGGCTCAGCTAAACATGGTTTTTGCAATGCATCGGCCAACGGTTTCGGCATATCAAGCTCCTGATTTAAAACACCTTCTACAGATTCTTTAAACTTCGCAGGATGTGCAGTGGCAAGGAAAATCCCGGTTTCATCCGCTTGAGAGTCCAGCGCTAATCCCTCGTAGGCTATCGCAGTGTGCGGCTCGGCCAAGTAACCTTTATCATGTAATTCTTGCATCACTGTTTGAGTGCGTGCTTCCGACACCGAACGTGAATAAAAGTCATGTTTGTTAAAATCCCCTCTTTCCAACATGATTTCAACTCGAGGCCAGTTATTAGGTTTACTCACGTCCATCGCATTAGAAAGTGACTCCAAAGTGTCGTTTGGTTGCCACTCACCCGAGGCGATGTAACGGGGCACTGTATCATTTTGGTTTGTCGTGGCACTTAACTTGGCAATAGGTAATCCAATCGCCGCTGCAATCATCGCTGCACAGACGTTACCGAAGTTACCACTTGGTACTGAAACATGTACTTTATCACGCTGAGACTTAGGTAATTGCGCTAGTGCTTCAAAGTAATAACACACTTGCGCTACTAAGCGGCTGATATTGATTGAGTTTGCCGAATTAAGACCAAGCTTTTGCTTTACCTCGTCATCAAGAAATGCTGACTTCACCATCGCTTGGCAGTCATCAAAGCTACCATCTACAGCATAACAATGAATGTTTTTCCCAAGTGTTGTAAACAGCTTTTGTTGAGCAAGGGAGATTTTGCCATGAGGATAAAGGATCACAACATCGACATTTTCTTTTTCATAAAATGCATGGGCAACGGCGGCGCCTGTATCACCACTTGTTGCCGTGAGGATAGTCACACGCTCACCTTGATTAAACATGCTAATGCATTCCGCCATAAAGCGGCCGCCAAAGTCTTTAAACGCTAATGTTGGACCATGAAACAACTCTAAGCAATGCTGATTCTTAGCAACTTCTACTAGCTTAGCCGGGAAATTAAAGGCGCGTTTTACCATCGCATCGAGCGTATCTTGTGGTAGTTCATCACCAATAAGGTGATGTAGTACCTTGGCACTACGCTCAGCAAAAGGTAATTCAAGTAATGCATCAACATCCGCAATACGCTCAAATGTAGGAGGAAAAAAGACCCCTTGGTTACGGCCTAAACCAATTTTTACCGCTTCTACAAATGAAACAACCTGATGTTCGTCTTTTAAATTCACTAATTTCATTACTTTTGATCCTTTAATTCTCTTGTGCCTTGCGCATCTAATCGGCAAATATGGCTAAAACCCGCTTCATTAATGTAATTTTGTTGCAACCACTGCTGCACTGCATTTGCCTGTTGCTCAGACTTACAAATGCTAAATAGCGTAGGCCCAGCCCCTGAAATGCTCACCAGCTCGGCACCGAGGGCTGGTAGCGCGTCTTTAGCTTCGTTAAAGCCGGCAATGAGTGGTGCTCTCGCTTCCTCGGCAATACTGTCTTTCATCATCGACAGTGCTTTGTCAAATTGACCTGACTGCATCAATAAGCAAAAGCCCGACAGTCGCTGGGCAAATTCCACCGTATCATGCAAAGAAAACTGCTGTGGTAGTGCTTGTCTTGCTTTCGCTGTATTCAACGCAAAGCCAGGGTATGCAATAACATAAAACCAGCTTTCATTATGCGCAACGCTGATTGCTTTACTTGGAATGCAGTCTGCTGTCAGTTGTAGCCCACCAAGGTAGCAGGGCGTGATGTTGTCGTAGTGACGACCACCACTGACCTTAGCTTCAAAGTCGGCCATCAACTCAATAAGCGCCTCTTGGCTTAATTGTGTATTAGCAAAATCATTGAGTGCAGCAAAAGCGGCAACCACAGAGCAAGCACTTGAACCTAGACCTGAACCAACAGGGAGCCCTTTATACAAGGTCATGGCAACCGCAGGCATGTTGGGTGCCACATGCTGTTTAAAGTGCTGTAAGCACTGAAACGCCAAATTATCTTTAGGATCGGCGGAGAGCTTTTCAGCGTATGGACCAATACAATTGAACGTATCACGCTCTGCGGCTTCAACGCTGACCTGATCACCCAGTAAACTGCCATCAATAGGCTGGAGTGCGGCGCCAAGGGCATCAAAGCCAACACAAAAATTGCCCATAGACGCTGGTGCATAAAATGTTTTCATAACTCCTACCTCGACAGCGTTTTTAGGATATCAGCAAATACGCCTGCAGAGGTTACCTCTGCGCCCGCGCCATAACCTCTGATCACAAAAGGCTTTGGTTGATAATATTGGCTTAAAATAGCCAGTGCGTTTTCACCATCGCGAATATCGTACAGAGCGTGCTCTTTATCTACCGCTTCAATGCCAACGCGGCATTTACCGTCTACGATTGAACCGACATAACGTAGCACTTGGCCTTGTGCGTTTGCCGCAGCAATACGTGCTGCGAAAGCGTCGTCTAATTGCGGTAATTGCGCCATAAATTCATCAACATTGGCGCCCTCTGCAAACCCTTCAGGCAACACAGATTCAACTTCAATATCACTGAGTTCCAACGGCAGCCCCGATTCACGGGCTATGATAAGCAGCTTACGCGCGACATCCGTACCAGATAAGTCATCACGCGGATCTGGCTCTGTAAAACCGCTTTGTTTGGCTTTCTCTGTCGCTTCGGATAGCGATAAACCGTCCGACAATACGCCAAATATATACGATAGCGAGCCAGATAAAATGCCACTGAATGAAAGCAGTTCATCTCCTGCGCCAAACAGCAGTTTAAGGTTGTCTAATACAGGGAGTCCGGCGCCAACGTTAGTTTCGTATAGAAAGTGACGGCGCTTAGCTAGTGCAGCTTGCTGCAGTGACTGATAATACTCATAGCTGCCAGTGTTAGCTTTTTTGTTAGCCGCAACGACATGAAAGCCCGCATTAAGAAAATCTAAATAGCTATCGGCAACGAACTGAGCTGCACTACAATCGACAATCACAGGGTTAATTAAATGATTTTGTCTCACAAACTGGCTAACCTGTTGTAAATCAAAGCCTGACTCAGCTTTCTCAAGCGCCAGCTCCCAGTTATCAAACGGTACGCCGTCTGGGTCTAAGTAACACTTACTTGAGTTTGCGATGCCATAAAGGTTCAAGCGTATATTGCGTTTTTCAAGCCATGCTTGCTGCTTATGAAACTGCTTCATTAATTCTTGACCCACTAGACCGCAGCCAATTAAGAAAACATCGATGGACGGTACGTGCGTGAAGAAGTTCTCGTGGCACACTTTTACTGCATCTTGGCAAAGTTCACCGTCAACCACCGCCGAAATAGAACTCTCCGTTGAGTCCTGCGCGATAGCAACGATATTCACCTGAGCTTGTGCAAGTGAAGCAAAGAATTTGGCCGCAAGACCTTTGTGCGCTTTCATGTTGTCGCCGACCAAAGTCACGATAGCAAGGTTGCGTTGCACTTCAATTGGGTCGATCAAGCCGGCTTGCGTTTCAAGCTCAAATGCCTGCTCAAGCGCAGCCAGCGCGAGTGTTAAGTCTTGCTCATGAACACAGAAACTAATGCTGAATTCACAAGAAGATTGCGTAATAAGTACGATAGATACGTTATCTGCTGCCAGTGCGGAAAATACCCGGGCAGCCATGCCAACCTTGCCTTTCATTCCAGGCCCTGCCACGGTCAACATAGCCAGTTTATCAAGGCTCGAAAGCGCTTTTACTGGAGCCTCGCCACCGCCTTGAGCACAAATCAGTGAACCTGGTACTTCTGGGTCATGAGTATTTTTAATTTCACACGGCACATCGGCTTTGGCGCAAGGTAAAATGGTTTTTGGGTGCAGCACTTTAGCGCCAAAATAAGATAGCTCCATGGCTTCTTTATAAGATAACACGTCGACCTTAGTCGCTTTCTTTATCAGGCGAGGATCTGCACTGTAGACACCATCGACGTCAGTCCAGATTTGGCAGATTTCGGCTTCAAGACACGCAGCAGCGACAGCCGCTGAGTAGTCAGAACCATTACGGCCCAGTGTTGTTAGCTCACCCGCTTCATTGCTTCCAGTAAAGCCCGCCATGATATAAAAACGTGACGCTTGGGCACGCACCAACTCTGCAAAACATAATTTACTTAGCTTAAGATCAACTTCAGCATCAAGATACCCGCCCTGCGTTTTTACACAAGCGTCGGCACTGAGCGCCACTGAATCTGATTGCAGCATTGTGTCCATCAGCGCAACGCTAATGCGCTCACCAAAGCTAATAACATAGGCTCTTGCTTGATCTGGGCAATGCCCCAATAACTTAGCCCCATCTAGTTTATTCTTAAGTAATTCAAAGTCAGGCCAGCCTACAACACCACCATACACCGCTTGCACTTCATCGTACAAGCCTTGGCTACGGGATATAAATGACTGCCACTGGGAGTCAAACGCTTCTCCTCGCCCAGCCAAATCAGCAAGCTCAACGAGCTGATCTGTCATGCCACCTGGAGCCGACAGCACGATAAGCGCTTGCTGCTGACCATGATTTTTAACTAGCTCTCTGACTCTTTGTAAACAGGCAAAATCTTTGAGGGAAGACCCTCCAAACTTTAGTACTCGCATCATTTTTCCTCATTCCAAAAACAAAAAAGGCCTGTGTTCGTAGTGAACACAGGCCTTTTTCAAACTCGCACCGACCTATGCCACTATCCCGTTAGGATGGTGGTTGTAATAATGGTCGTAGTGATAATATTCGTTTTCATAATTTTAGAGTGCCTGATGTTTAGCCACACTGTCAACACAAAAGAGCAAAATAGATTATGCAAATTTTTAATAGTGACATTTGTAATTTGCATAGATAAGTTAGCGGATACCAAACTGGTGCAGTAATTCTAATAACTGCTCTGCTTTAACCGGCTTTTCTAAAAACCCTAACGCCCCCAAATTTGCTACTCTTTCTTTCATCTTGGCCTGAACATCCGCCGAAATAACCACAACAAAACATTCAATTCGATTGGCTTTTATTGCTTCTAACACAGCAATTCCATCAAGTATTGGCATGGTTAAGTCGAGGCACAATAAATCTATTTGCTGAGTTTTCAGCAAATCAATCGCCTGCTGACCATTCTGTGCTTGATGTAAGGTCAGCTCTAATTTGCTCTGTAAGTTTTTAATGACTTGTTTACGGGCGACAGCCGAATCATCGCAAACTAAGACGGAATAACTCATAAGGTGGTCAGTCTTGTACTATTAATCTCAATGGACACCACTATCTTATAACA
>NZ_JAKEVK010000265.1:0-5390 GCF_022398435.1 Pseudoalteromonas sp. Isolate6
GATTAGATTAACTTTATTTTTTCTATAAATAACATTATTTATCCGTTAGCTTCCATCTGTTTGATTTACATATTTAAAGTTTATTGCCTTAGCTAACGATTTTATTCATAGCCCCGATGCATGTTCTGGGTATTTTGCCATTCGTTTTGAAAATTGTTGTTTAACTTGGTTAAGTAATTGATCAGGGCTGAGCTCTGCAGCATTGTCAATTGCAGGCATAACCACAAAAGTTTTACTCCGATAGTCTATTGCCATAGGTACAATGGGGACTTCGGCAGATTGTGCGATATGGATAAAACCTTTTTTCCATTCTGGGGTGTATTTACGAGTTCCCTTAGGGGCCAAGCCCAAAATCAATTTTTCGTTGGCATTGAAGATATCGCGAACCTGCGTGACCATACCATGAGATGTATCTCGCCTAACTGGAATACCGCCCAACTTGCGTAATAACCAGCCGAATGGGGGGATGAAAATGGTGTGCTTACCTAGAAAACGAATTTCAACATCAAGTGAAAGCTTGACGGCGATGCCAATAAAAAAGTCCCAATTTGATGTATGTGGCGCGACGGCTGCTACGAATTTGTTTTCACTTGGAAAGGTGCCAACTATCTTCCATCCCATCGCTTTGAGCATTAAGTTTCCAAGCTTTCGACCGAAAGGGCTGTTTGAGCGCGGGATATTAGGTGGAATATTGATCAAGACAATGCCCTTCTTTATTTTTTATTTGCTGGCAATGGATTTATTCTAACTGAAAATTTTGGCTAGCAAAACGTAGGTAGCCATTACCCAAAAAAGAACCAACAGCTGGATAAGGAGGAGCTTTTGAAGAGCGACTGAGTTGTTAGCTTTTGAATCCCATCCAAGCCCTAAGTAACCTGAAACTCTATAATTACCGCCTTACTAGCTACCAATTTTAGCGCTAGCCGCGTTGAACTTCCTTCCTTTAGACAACTATTGATGCGTAAATTTGCCTTGCTGACAGGAAGTAGCTTCCTTAGCGAGAGCAGGGCGCGGTATTACCTCTAAAACTCTCAAGCTGGACAAGAGTAGAAGTTAAAGTGAGTATTAAACACAACGAGTTAGCTGATTCCTTATCCAAGGATCAGGTCAAGCTAACAAAACTAATAGCTCTCGTTTCAACAGTTTGTCACTCAGGATAAGCCCTAGTTGGGTGATATACACTGGTGGATAGGTTGCCAAGTATATTTGGAGTTAAACAGAATATCCCTTGTATGACCACTCAAGTTTGGGTTTTGAAGTTTTAATGCTTTTCTATCGTCAAATTTTGCTTTTGTAATGGCTTCACGGGTAATTGGGTGACCGAAAAACAGCTTATCAAATGAGCCATCCTCTATGGCTTTATTCAGTCCATAAGAGAGGCGCTCCTTGAGCCGACGGTTATTTTTATTGACGAAAAAGTACATGGCAGTGGGATAGCAAAACGCAAATCTGGACTCTACTACGGTACTATTCATGCTTAGTAACTCAGTCCACGGTTCATGAAGTGCGCGAGGGAAGAGATCAAAGCGTTTCTCTTGTAGCATGTCTGGTAATAAGGAGGCTTTACTGGTAACGACAATAAAGCCGTTTTTCTCATAGATTGAGGTATCGGGCCAGTCAATACCGCTGCCTAGCGTGAAACTCATTAATTGGGCTGGCGAATTTAGTTGAGAGAGTCGTTCTTCAGTATCTTTGTGGATAAGAAATAAACGCGCGCCCATCATCCCTTTTAATAGCGGCACATATATCGTGGCTAAACTCTTTTCCCTCTTGATTGACGTCATACTCCAGTGAACATCTAAGAGCTTCCCTTGTTCAACAATCTCCAAGGTGCGTCCTTGTGGAGTATGATCGAACGAGTTTTCACTTAGTTGGTAAGCGCCATATTTATCACGGCTCTTATTTAAAGCCAGTCTTAACAACGCGATGTAGTAGTCTTGTTTAGGATCAGCAAATTCTTTAGAGATGTTATAGCGCACCAGATCGCTTGCACAGATGCTGTATGACGTTAGTAATATAAAAGTCAAAATCAGCTTTGTTGAGGCCATCATTCCTTTCCCTCATCACTCATTAACAATATATGCTTTAACTTTAGCGCAGAACGTCAGTTGATAAAGTAAAAAAGGCACCGAAGTGCCTTTTATTTTAGCGAGTTAGATAACCTAAAACATGACACTTAGCCAATCGTCATTACCATCAAAGTGCAGTGACCTCACTTTTCCTTTGCCTTCAAAATTGACCAAGTTGACCTGCTCTGACCACACATCTCTCAGCGCATTATGGCGCATTTTAAGCTCAGTTATTGGTGAAAACAACGGGGTTTCTTGATACACCCAAAAGAATTGACCATCGATTTCCGCACCTACCAAGTTTAACGGTAGCACTCTACCTGCGCCTGTTTTTAATTCAACGCGCTTACTGACATAATTTGCAAAGCTTGCTCTATCAGCAGGATTGTTAAAGATGTCGGCATTGTGACTCAATAGGCTTTCTACGGCGTGCTCAGTATCATGGAGATAGAACCTGTGCATAATTTCGATACTGCCGCTGCGTTCATTAAATAACACAGTAGTGATCGCTGCCTTTAATTGGTGCGCCTGACCAAATGGCGAAACCAGCACAAGTAGACAGGCAAAGAGCCAGGTTTTCATTAGTTATCCTTTTTCTCTTCAAATGGTTTTAGTTCGGCTTTCACGTCTTGCATGATATCGCGATGTACTTTGCCTTCACGCGCTTTCTTTTTATAAAGCTCCAAGCGTGATTCTATAATGCGTCTTGGGTAATGGTTATTCTCAATATCAACGTCAGCTGTTTCCCATCGCGGATCAACGGTCACGGACGCAAGCGGCCTATCTTTATCGGTAACAATTAGCTTGCTGACATTGCGGGCATTGCGACGCCAAATCTCGGCGGGGATAATCCGCTCTTCTTTGCTCCCATCTTGATAAGTAAGCTCAAGCAAGATTGGCATTACAAGCCCACCGACATTACTAAACTGAAGCACGTAATAGTTTTTGTCTTCTTTTACAGCACGCTCAAGGGCACGTTTTTCCCAAGGTTTAAGTTCAGATAAAAACTCACGATACTCATTTCGCTCTGCATTAGTAACAGTAAACTGGTCATTGTTATCGTAAAAGTCCGTTATGTCCTGATTTTTATCAACCCAAAGTGAACGCCCTTCCTCCTGATTACGCTTGACAAATAGCGACATTGGCTTGTTCTTTTCAAACTCACGTAGGCGACCAAAGTCGATGTCTGGGTTTTTGGTGTCTAGGCGTAATTGATAGATTTTATCTAGTGAAATATCGACATGATCTGTGCTGTAAAACCAACCCCGCCAGAACCAATCTAAATCGACCCCAGAAGCCTCTTCCATTGTCCTAAAGAAGTCGGCAGGCGTTGGACGTTTATATTTCCAGCGTAGGGCATACTCTTTAAATGCAAAATCGAATAACTCACGGCCTAAAATCACCTCGCGCAGAATGTTAAGAGCCGCAGCAGGTTTAGTGTATGCATTTGGACCAAGATGCAATACACTGTCTGATTGCGTCATGATTGGAGACTGATCTTCAGATTTCATGTAAGCCGCAATATCCCTTGGCTCAACGCCCCAAGGTATGGTGGGATCCCATTCGCGGCCGGCAACACCATCTAAGAAGCTATTGAGGCCCTCGTCCATCCATGTCCACTGCCTTTCGTCTGAGTTGACTATCATAGGGAAGTAGATGTGTCCAACTTCGTGAATGACAACGCCGATTAAAAAACGTTTCTCGGCTAGTGAATAGGTGCGAGAGCCATCGTCTTGTAATTTCGTACGAGGACCATTGAAAGTGATCATTGGATATTCCATCCCACCGACAGGACCATTTACCGACTGCGCGGTTGGGTAGGGATAATCAAAGGAAAAACGTGAATAAACTTCCATAGTATGAATAACGGCTTCGGTGGAGTACTTTTTCCACAAGTCACCACCTTCTTTAGGGAAAAATGACATGGCCATCACCAGAGGCTGCTCGTCACCACCTTGCTGATAACCTTTAGCATCCCACATAAATTTACGGGATGATGCCCAGGCAAAATCACGCACATTTTTGGCCTTAAAGCGCCACGTTTTGGTGTCATCTGTACCGGCTTTTTCGTTTTCTAGCGCTTCTTCTTCAGTAACGATGAATACCGGGCGTTTTGCTGTTTTTGCTTGCGCTAGCCTGTCACGCTGGGTTTTGCTCAGAACTTGCTTTGGGTTATCTAACTCACCAGTTGCAGAAACGATATGGTCAGCCGGCACCGTAATTTCAACGTCATAGTCACCAAACTCGAGCGTGAATTCACCACTGCCAAGAAAGGCCTTATTGGTCCAAGCTTCATAATCTGTATATGCCGTGAGACGGGGGAACCATTGTGCGAGCAAAAAGATGTCATTACCGTCTTTTTCAAAGTGCTCATAACCCGAACGTGCGCCAACCGCATCTTCTTCAACAATATTAAAGGCGAAGTCCATACTAAATTGTAGATCTTTACCTGATTTAAGCGGTTCGTTTAGGTCAACACGCATCATAGTATCAACAATCGTGATCTTAAGCGGTTTGCCGCGACCATCCTTAACATTATTGATGACAAAACCAAGTTCTGTGTCATCCATAAACTGCTGACGTCTGAGTTGATTTAGTGAAATTTTTGCATGTTTTGTAACCGGATTACTCTGTAATTCGTTCCCAAAAGTCGCTGTGCGCTCGGCGATAGAATCATTTTTGAAGATATTTTGGTCTAACTGTAGCCACAAATATTTGAGTGTGTGAGGAGAGTTATTTTTATAATGTATGGTTTGTGTAGCGGTTAATCTTTTGGCTTTCTCGTCCAAGTTTACATCAATATCATAATCCACCTTTTGTTGCCAATAACGCTCTCCAGGCTCACCGGCTGCGCTACGATAGGTATTTGGGGTCGGTAAAGTCTCATCTAATTGGCGAAACTTATCTTCAAAGTGCCCTTTGCTTTGTGAAATAGCGCTGGCGTGTGCGACACCCGACAGCACTAGAGCAACCAATAAAGACACGACTGGCGTTGATTTTTTCATTATTATTTCCCGTTTTTATCTTGCCAAGGTATTGACCGATAAACATTTTTATTTCAGTTTTTTGCTTGGAGTGAGTAGAGGTGATTTGCATAGTGACAAAAGAGGACAAATAAAACCTGCTACGAGTCAATAAGTTGACAAATAAAAACGCATAAATCAAAGTTTTGAGATAAAGTAACAATATTGAGATACGACTGAAATCGATCCTATTTTGAGTGTTTTTTAATCCTCTGTTTTTGTTAAAGAAAATCAGAAGGTCCAAAAATTAATTTGTATGCCAAAAAGGTATTTTGCAGGGTTATTGTCTACATTTTAT
>NZ_JAKEVK010000266.1:0-5363 GCF_022398435.1 Pseudoalteromonas sp. Isolate6
GTTTTTTGTCTGATTATCAAGAAATTTTCCCACGTTAAATTAGCTTATTTAATTAAATGCAATTAGCATTAAAAAATTTCCCTAGCCCCTTACACATTTCATTCAGGTCGATTACAATAGCGCCATCAAAACGAAGGGGAACTTTCGTACTTGCGACTTCATGGATTTTCAATTTAATGACAATCAAGCTTGCAATTAATGGCTTTGGTCGAATAGGGCGTAATATCGTAAGAGCACTCTATGAGTCGGGTCGTCACCACGAAATACAAATTGTAGCCATCAATGAGTTGGCGGATCCTAAAGGGATCGCGCATCTTCTAAAATACGATACCTCACATGGGCGTTTTGCTTTTCCAGTTTCGTTAACAGAATCTTTTTTGGAAGTAGCTGAGGATAAGATCCAGTTATTTTCAGAGCCGGATCCAAGTCACCTGCCTTGGCGCGCGCTAGATGTTGATGTGGTGCTTGATTGCACAGGCGTCTATCATTCTCGTCAGCACGCACTTGCGCATATTCAGGCAGGGGCAAAGAAAGTATTATTTTCACATCCCGCGGATGCTGATGTTGATGCGACGGTGATCTTTGGTATCAACGAAGAGATACTGTTACCTGAGCACACAATTGTGTCTAACGGCTCATGCACAACGAACTGTATTGTTCCGGTAATTAAAGTGCTAGACGATAAGTTTGGTGTTGAGTCTGGCGCTATTACGACTATTCACGCTTCTATGCATGATCAACAAGTGATTGATGCTTATCACAGTGATTTACGGCGCACGCGCGCGGCAAGCCAATCCATCATCCCTGTTGATACTAAGCTTGCTCGCGGTATTGAGCGTATTTTACCTAAGTTCCAAGGTCGTTTTGAGGCGATCGCGGTACGGGTGCCAACAATCAATGTTACGGCGATGGATCTGAGTGTGACGCTCAATGAAAATGTCACAATTGATGCGGTAAACTCGGTTCTAAAACAGGCCGCTGGTGGTCGTTTAGAAGGGGTACTGAGCTACACTGAAGAGCCGCTAGTGTCGGTTGATTTTAATCACGATCCACATTCTTGTATTATCGATGGTACGCAAACTCGAGTGAGTCACAAGCGCTTAGTTAAGCTGCTAGTTTGGTGTGATAACGAGTGGGGTTTTGCTAATCGTATGCTTGATACCGCTTGCGTGATGATGCGTGGCTAATCATTTGTTTCAGACGCTGTTATAATCAAATTGTCTGCACAAAATTAAAACAATAATTCAAACCGAGGTAGCAAACGATTGCTGCCTTGTAGATAACAAAATGTATCGTTCTTTAAGGAGATGTCCAATGTCAGTCATTAAGATGGCGGATTTAGATTTAAACGGCAAGCGTGTGTTGATCCGCGAAGACCTAAATGTGCCAATTAAAGATGGCAAAGTCGCGTCGGACGCGCGGATCCGTGCTGCACTACCTAGTATCAAATTAGCGCTAGAAAAAGGTGCTAAAGTGATGGTGATGTCTCACCTTGGTCGTCCAACCGAGGGAGAATATGATGCACAATACTCCATGCAGCCGGTTGTGGATTATCTTAATGATGCGTTATCTCAAGATGTACGTTTAGTGACTGACTATCTAGACGGCGTGGATGTACAAGACAATGAAGTTATCGTATTCGAAAACGTGCGTTTTAACGTTGGCGAGAAGAAAGACGATGAAGTACTCGCGAAAAAACTGGCAGCGCTTTGTGATGTCTACGTGATGGATGCCTTTGGTACTGCGCACCGCGCACAGGCTTCAACACATGGTGTTGGCTTGTACGCAGAGGTGGCATGTGCAGGTCCATTGCTTGCAGCTGAACTCGACGCGCTTGGTAAAGCACTAGATAACCCAGCTCGTCCTTTGGTGGCCATCGTTGGCGGCTCTAAAGTATCAACTAAACTAACCGTGCTTGATTCATTGTCTAAGGTTGTTGACCAACTCGTGACTGGTGGCGGTATTGCTAATACCTTCATTGCTGCAGCGGGTAACCCTGTTGGTAAGTCGCTGTACGAAGCGGATTTGATCCCTGAAGCGAACAAGCTAGTGGCTGCTGCCAGAGCGAATGACGGAGATATTCCTGTTCCGACTGATGTGGTTGTAGGTAATGAGTTTTCAGAATCTGCAGTTGCGACGATTAAAGATGTAAGCGAAGTGTCAGACGAAGACATGATCTTCGACATCGGTCCTGATACTGCAACTCAACTTGCAGAGATCATTGCGAGTGCTGGCACTGTGGTTTGGAATGGCCCTGTGGGCGTATTTGAATTTGACCAATTTGGTAATGGTACTGAAGCGATTGCCAATGCCATCGCTAAGTCGTCAGCATTCTCAATTGCTGGTGGTGGCGATACGTTAGCTGCTATCGACAAGTATGGTGTTGAGCAAGATATCTCTTATATTTCTACAGGTGGTGGTGCTTTCCTTGAATTCTTAGAAGGCAAAACACTTCCTGCGGTCGCTATGCTTGAGCAGCGAGCTAGAGACTAAAATTGATTGAGGTAGCGTTAAGCTGCCTCTTAATATCAGGTAAACATCACTCTCTCACATACTTGATGTTTGCTTGACGACGCGTAGCGTCCGGTTAGCCAATAAATAAAGTGGTTAACCTCATCAGTGTAGGCTGGTGTAAACATATTATCCGTTCAAACCGATAGCGGTGGCTATCAACAATTGGAGAAAAGCAATATGGCTTTAATCAGTATGCGTCAACTTCTCGATCATGCAGCTGAGCATGGTTATGGCGTTCCGGCATTTAACGTGAATAACCAAGAGCAAATGCGTGCGATCATGGAAGCTGCGGACAAGACAAATAGTCCGGTTATCGTGCAAGGCTCTGCTGGTGCACGCAAATATGCTGGTGCACCATTTATTCGCCACATGATTTTAGCGGCTGTAGAAGAATGGCCTCATATTCCAGTTGTAATGCACCAAGATCATGGTACTTCACCTGCTGTATGTCAGCGCTCTATTCAACTTGGTTTCTCATCAGTCATGATGGACGGCTCTCTAATGGAAGACGGTAAAACGCCTTCAAGCTACGAGTATAATGTGGACGTTACTCGTCGTACTGTTGAAATGGCGCACGCCTGTGGCGTGTCTGTTGAGGGTGAGCTAGGTGTGCTTGGTTCTCTAGAAACCGGTGAAGCTGGTGAAGAGGACGGTATTGGCGCTGAAGGTAAATTAACAGAAGATCAGCTACTGACAGATCCGGAAGAAGCAGCAGATTTCGTCAAGAAAACCAATGTAGATGCGCTTGCTATTGCATGTGGTACATCACACGGTGCTTATAAGTTTACTCGTCCACCAACGGGCGATATCTTAGCAATTAACCGCATCAAAGAAATCCACGCTCGTATTCCTGATACTCACTTAGTAATGCATGGTTCGTCTTCAGTGCCGCAGGACTGGTTAGCAATCATCAATGAATTTGGTGGCGAAATCCCTGAGACTTACGGTGTACCGGTTGAGCAAATTGTTGAAGGTATTAAATTCGGTGTTCGTAAAGTCAATATCGATACCGATCTGCGTTTAGCATCAACAGGTGCGATTCGTCGCCACCTTGCGCAAAACCCAAGCAATTTCGATCCACGCAAATTCTTAGTGGAAGCAACGAAAGCAATGACTGAGATCTGTGTTGCGCGTTATGAAGCGTTCGGTACAGCAGGCCAAGCTGCTAAGATCAAACCAATTTCACTTGATGATATGCACTTGAGATATCTAACAGGTGAGTTAGATCCTAAAGTGAAATAACTTACCGGATCAAAATTTGACTAAGTAAAATTGTGCACTGCACTTTGATACTTCAAAAAGCCTCTGAAATAGAGGCTTTTTTGTATCTGGTCCTTGATTGGAAGCCAATGTTCAATAGGGCTCGCAAGGTGAAAATATACTTAGATCGCCATTTTACTAGCGAGGTAAATAGGGATCAGATCTTTACTAACAAAGATCATTGTTTGACTAAGTAGACATATTTCAAAACATCAGATCAATAAGTTAGCCTCTCTTAGATCATTCTTATACCAACCCGATCCGACATTGAGCTGCAATTAGTTAGTAAGAAAATGATCTCTGGGTCGATCTTGTTAGTAAAAATCTGATCCTGATTATAGATGATCCCTATCAGTTAATAAAATACTGATCCCGAAGTTCGTTCCTTGATCTCCAGCTAAAAGTGTCTAACTTTAAAAATACGAGATCTGTTCGCTACGGCCTCTCTGTCTGGCCTCAGCATCTCAAACCTTGTTGTACTGCGCCCAAATACTATCCAAGGTGATCAAAGATGAAAATGAAATACCTACCATTTGTTGCCCTAAGCCTTTGCTCTGTGAGTGTTTGTAGTTATGCAAACGAAGCTGTATCTCTATACGGTAGAGCTCATGTCGGGGTGCAAAATTCTGATAAAGATGGTGACAGCGATACTTCAATTGAAAGCTATAACTCTCGTATGGGGTTAAAGGGGTCGACAAAGCTGCAGGACGGGCTTGAGGTCTTTTATAAATATGAATTCCAAGTCGAGATCACAGATCAAGACAAAGATGGTAAGTCAGGTGATAACCTTACAGCTCGCTCTCAGTATCTTGGGGTTAAAGGGAGTTATGGTCAGCTCCTGATCGGCCGTGATGATACACCGATGAAAAAGTCGCAAGGTAAAGTGGACTTAATGAATGACTTTTCTGGTGATATTAATTCGTTCTTTGTTGGTGAAAATCGCCTTGGTGACACTGTGCAATATACGACTCCGGCTATTAATCATTTACAATTTACGGTGAGTTACATTGCCGAAGACAACAGCAAGCAAAACGGCGAAGATGGACTATCTTTGTCGGCAAGTTACGGTGATAGCAAACTCAAAAAAACCAATGTATATGTTGCTGTTGCCCATGACAATAAAGTCGCTGGGCAAGATATTAATCGCGTGACGGTACAAGGAAAGCTGGGGGACTTTAAGCTCGGTGGTATGTATCAACAGAATGAAGCGATAGATAGCGATGAGGAAGTAGATAGTTTCATGGTGAGCGCTGCTTACCAGATTGAGTCATATACCTTACTTGCCCAGTATCAAGACTCGGATGGGGCTGCCGGTAAGCTGAAAGACTCTGGCAATGCAGCTTCAGTAGGTGTGGAAAAAAGTTTGAGTAAACAAGCTCGTATGTATCTTTGGTATTCAAAATTTTCATTGGATAACAACGAAGATCATAACACGATGGCGGTCACATTGAGATATGACTTTTAATTTACAAAGACGTATGCCTATTTACAAAAAGCATACTGATTTTGCGGTGAATTGCAGCGTAGCTTTTGTAGTGCGACTCGGAGGTCGTAGTCCATATTTCGAAAACACTATTTTAAGATAAACG
>NZ_JAKEVK010000267.1:0-9735 GCF_022398435.1 Pseudoalteromonas sp. Isolate6
TTGTCGCAGCTTTGCAACAGGAAAATTTTTGGGTAGAAAATTTTGCAAATCTCGCAACACCATTTGATTGAAACTTGTGCAACCTTTTAAAGGATTTAGCATCGTGAAAAAAATTTTTTCTCAGTCATTACAAAAACAGGCACTTATTGCCATGTTTATTGGTGTGCTTCCAATACTCACACTGACTTTGTGGTACGCCCAAGCACTGTCCAAAAACCAACAAAAAACGCAGGATATTTATAATAAAAATCAAAAACTTATTCTTGAGTACAATTTTGTAAAAGCAGATATCAGTGCGCTTGAAAAAGCGTTGCAAAATAATCAGCTGCTGCAAAGTGAAACGCTGCAAGAAAGCATCGAGCAGAAGTGGCAAAACACCAAAAAACGTATTCAATTATTGAAAATAAACCTGCCCGATTCGCTGTTTGTTGCTAAATGGCGACAGTTCGCTCCAGATGAGATCAATGCCACTTCAAAAGCTGAAGAGTTTCAGCAATTGGTTAAGGTACTTAATCAATTCGAGGAAAGCTTTCAGCAAACACTTAATAAGCGCTTATCTGATCAAGAAGCCCATTTCGTGCAGCTGCAAACATGGTTTATGTTTGGTCTCGTTGTCTTGCTACCCACCCTTGTCGTGATCAGCATCTTTTTGATCAACCGGATTTGTCAGCAGCTTAATCAGGTAGAATCTGCGGTATCTGAGGTAGGTAAAGGTAATTTTGATAAGTCGGTAGAACTCTCTGGCAGCCATGAATTGCAGCAATTGGGCGACAGGTTAAATTGGTTAAGGCTCGAACTTAAACGTATTCAACAACAAAAAGAAACCTTCTTGCGCCATGTTACTCATGAACTTAAAACTCCTTTGGCATCGCTTAACGAAGGAAGCAGCTTATTAAATAGTGGATTGCTTGGAGATGTTAATCCAAAACAACAGCGTATTCTCATCATTATGGAAAACTCTGTTGCAAAGCTTGGATCATTGATCGATGATTTGCTCAGCTATAGCGCGGCCAGTCACCCTGATAGCCTACATCACGACGCCGAAATGAATCTTATCCAAGCAGAAGTCTCTAAGCATCTTAGCGATAAGCTAGGAAAGACTGATGTGATAGTGAACTGGCAAAATCATGATGACCTAAAAGTGCCGTATCTTCCATGCAAATTAGTGTTAACTCAGTTAGTGAGCAATGCCATTGATCACGCTAAAAGCAATGTCACTATTTCAATTGAAGAACAAAATGGCGAAGTATTGTTGATAGTCCGTGACGACGGTGATGGCATCGACATCAATGAAGCCGACTCACTATTCCAGCCATTTGTTCGCGGTGAGAAAAATAAAAATAATAATGGCAGTGGCTTAGGTTTAGCCATTGTCTCTGAGTGTGTGAAGCAATTAAAAGGCTATGTGAAATGGTTATCAGTAGAGTCTGGAGCCAGTATTCAAGTCGCCTTTCCAAAAAGGGATCCAAAATGAAATACATCGCATTAAGTATCACGCTATTTTTGCTCGGTGGTTGTGCCACAACGGAGCAAAACGTCGAGCAAACGAAGCAATTTATTGGTCCTGTAAAAACAGAAACCAGCGCAAAGTTTGTGCCTTTAACTGAGGTGATAAAAGCCTTAGTCAGCCAATGCGCTAAAAAACATAACGTGACATTTAACGATTACTACAAAGGCGCGCTGCACTTACAAGGCTTTATTCACACCTATTGCGGTACAGACTCAACCACCAAGCAACTTAAAGCCATTGAAGAAGTAAAACTACAAGATTATTGGCCAGAAGATTACAACATTTGGTTTGAATCATTAGCTTGGCATACTCAAAGTCTTCGTGAGCAAAAAATCAGTAATTATTACGCTGACAACAAGGCGCAACAGCACCAAGAGCAATTGTTACAAACACAAAAGCAGCTTGCCGAACTAAAGCAAAAGCTTGCCGACATAGAAAAACAACGTTTAGAAACCGATCTTTCTGAAACCCCATCACTTGAGGAGGATTCACTATGAGTCAGACACCACAGGGCGCAAAGTTACTTTTAGTGGATGACGATACGTCTTTAACTGAGCTATTGGCAATGCGTTTAGAAAGCCATGGCTACGAAGTTGAAGTTGCGCATCGCGGTACGCAAGCGTTAAATATCCTCAAGCAAATGCCTATCGACTTGGTCATCACCGATTTAAAAATGGCGCACATGAATGGCTTTGAACTTAATGAGCAAATAAAGAAGTATTACACAGGCATGCCAGTTGTAATGATGACTGCTCACGGCTCAATTCCAGACGCTGTAGATGCCATGCAACAGGGCTTTGTGAGCTTTTTAACCAAACCCATTGACTCTCAGCAAATGCTCGATGTCATCAATGAAGCGCTTGCAGGAAAAGTAAGAACTGCACAAACTTCGGATCCGAATAACTTCCATGGGTTGTTATTCCAAAGTGCCGCAATGCGTCAATTGGTGCAGCAAATTCAAGCGCTTGCCAGCAGTAACGCAAATATTCTTATTCAAGGCGAGAGCGGTACCGGTAAAGAAGTGACAGCAAAAGCAATCCATTTAGCCAGTAATCAGGCGCAAGGCCCATTTATTGCGATTAACTGTGGCGCAATGCCCGCTCACCTATTGGAGTCTGAGCTATTCGGCCATAAAAAAGGGGCGTTTACCGGCGCGGTGAGCGACAAAGAGGGTTTAGTACAAGCAGCGGATGGCGGCACCCTATTCCTCGACGAAATTGGTGATATGCCGCTTGATTTGCAAGTAAAACTACTGCGTGTTTTACAAGAACGAACCGTTCGTCCGGTGGGCGGCCAAACCGAGTATAAGGTCAATGTTCGTTTTGTCTCTGCAAGCCATAAGAACATTCAAAGCGCCGTTGCGGAAAAGCAATTTCGTGAAGATTTATACTACCGCTTAAATGTTGTGTCCGTTGAAATCCCAAGCTTAAGAGAGCGATTGGAAGATATTCCACTACTTGCATCACGTTTCTTAAGTGCACTTAGCGATGGCGAAAAGCAATTTAACCAACAAAGTATTACGCACTTGTTGAATTACCATTGGCCGGGCAACATCCGTCAGCTCCATAATATTGTAGAGCATTGTGTTGCTATTACGCCAAGTAAAATGATCACCGAAGATATCGTACAAAAAGCCCTGCCTAAAGATAAAGAGCAGAATGCGTTTACAGGATTAAATGAAGCGAAACGCCAATTTGAGTATGACTACATCCAAAAAGTACTGGCACTTTGCGAAGGGAATGTGTCGGAAGCTGCAAAACTTGCACAACGTAATCGCTCTGATTTTTACAAATTACTTAAAAAACATGAGATCCAATGCTAAACCTATTAGAGGGGTAAAACTGTTTTAATTTCTGAAGTGCATTGCTTGGTCAAATTTACTACTGCAAAGTGCTTATAATACAGACTTTAACGAGCCACGCCCGTGGCTCACATTTTACCCTGAGAATATACGCTCCTCCTGAGAGCATAATAAAAACACTCGGATATTTAAGGGTTGTCTGTATGAAAATGCGCAAAAAGCTCATTATTAGCTTTGTTCTCACTGTGATCATTCCTATTTTAGCGATTTCTGTTGTCAGCATTTCTCAAACCAAAAGAGACTCTCTTGATAAATTCCTTGATGCTTCTGGCAATGAGATAAGACAAGCCGAACAGTCTTTTGTACTGTTTTTTGAACAGATGAAGAAAAATGCGCGCTTCCTCGCCGAGTCCAAGGCCGTGCAACAAGTGGGTCAAGATACCACCACTTATTTTGGTGCTGAAAAGCCGATGACTCCGCTACAAAATGGTCAAACCGAAAGCAATATTTTTGAGCTTTACCGTGCATTTGGACAAACCCACGAAGAATTATTGTTTGTATATCTTGGCACTGGATCCGGAGGTTTTATTCAGTATCCTGCGGAACCCCTTGGCAATTACGATCCAAGAAAACGGCCTTGGTATCAAAATGCCTCTAAAGATCCTAGCAAGGTTATTCTTACTGAGCCTTACCAAGGAGTAACAGGACAAGCTATGGTTTCTGTTGCCACAGGTATAAAACGTGACGGCAAAGTAATTGGCGTGCAATCATTAGATGTAACGCTTGCTACACTGACCGATATCGTTAGTAATATTCGTCTTGGGGAGTCTGGGTATTTAATCCTTCTTGATGCCGAAGGCACTGTACTTGCCGATCCAAAAAATAAAAATAATAACTTTAAACATATTAAAGATCTCACCAGCCCACTTTACAAAGCCATTCGCAGCGCCACAAATGAAACCTATCTCACTATCGAAACAGACAATAAGACTTATAATGCTAAGATTTATCGCTCTGACACACTCGGCTGGCAATTTATCGCAGTGATCGATGAAGATGAAATCTTAGCTTCAGCTTTANGCACTGTACTTGCCGATCCAAAAAATAAAAATAATAACTTTAAACATATTAAAGATCTCACCAGCCCACTTTACAAAGCCATTCGCAGCGCCACAAATGAACCCTATCTCACTATCGAAACAGACAATAAGACTTATAATGCTAAGATTTATCGCTCTGACACACTCGGCTGGCAATTTATCGCAGTGATCGATGAAGATGAAATCTTAGCTTCAGCTTTAGATATGACGATTAGTATCACTATTATCGCGGTCATCATGGTAATTTTGTTTATTATTATCGCAATAACGCTTGCCAACAAGATAGTTGAGCCTATCGAAATGGTGTCTGAAGGTTTGAAAGAAATAGCACAAGGTGAAGGCAATCTTTCCAAACGTTTAAAAGTAGTCACCAACGATGAAATTGGAGAGTTGGCCGCATGGTTCAATAAATTCTTGGACTCAATTAATGCGCTCGTGAAAGATATTCAAAGTAATGCCTCAACGTTGAATGATGCTGCATTAGGATCACAAAAGAGTATCAATGATATCCGTAATCAATGCCATGCGCAGGCTGAAGACTCCGCCAGTGCTACCACGACCACTGAAACTGTGGAGCAACTTGCTGCACAGATCAGTGAAAGCTGCGGTCATACTTTGGAGGATGTTGTCACTGCAGACGATCACGCCCAGCGTGGTAATAGCACAATAGAAAGCACGGTATCGCAGGTTGCGAGGCTCAATCATTCGTTGGCTGAGTCCGCCAACGCCATGAACCAACTCGAAAGCGAAAGCCAAGATATCACGAACATTTTAGGCGTGATCCGTTCTATCGCAGAGCAAACTAACCTTTTGGCATTAAATGCAGCGATCGAAGCTGCTCGTGCTGGTGAACAAGGCCGAGGCTTTGCAGTGGTTGCTGATGAAGTAAGAACGCTTGCGCAGCGCTCGCATGATGCTACGCAAGAAATAGAGCAAGTGTTAACCAACCTCATTGCGCAAACTAGGGCGGTATCAGCCCAAATGACGTCAAGCGTAAGCGAATCTGAGACAACTATCAAACAATCACAAAGCGCTCAACAAGCGTTTGCTGATATCGCGCAGGCAGTGTCAAGAATTAAAGCATCTGTTTCGAATATAGCGTCACAAGCCTCATTGCAGGGGGAGAATGCGGGTCATACAAGACGGTTAATCGACTCGGTTGATGTTTCTGTAAGGCAAGTCGGTGAAGAGACTGCGGCATTAAACGCAGGCGCAGACCAATTAGTTGATTTAGCAAAAGATCTAGAGCGTTTAGTTGGACGTTTTGATATTGACTAGTTGAAAAACTAACATCTTATTTTCCACGATTGTTACAAAATATCGTCTCAATTAGTTGTCCTCATAATGAGAACTAGTTTAGACTGGGGCGATTGATTTATTATACAAGAACAACAAATGAAGAAATTTAAATTTACAGTAGTGGCTGCATCTTTGCTTGCAGTACTTGGTTGCCAAGAGGCTCCGTCACAACATACATCACCTAACGTAGAAGCTGAGCAGGTAGCCACTGTTATGGCACCAATTGCAGAAAAAGTTCCACACAAAACGACCATTCACGGTCAAGAACTTATCGATAATTATCATTGGCTGCGTGACGATACCAGAAGCGATGAAAAGGTGCTTTCACACTTAACCAAAGAAAATACCTATACCGACAGTAAGCTTGTAAACACAGAGCAACTCCAACAAACCTTATTTGAAGAAATCAAAAACAAAGTGGTCAAAGATGATCGCAGTGTGCCGGTACTAAACGGCAGTTACTATTATTTTAGTGCCACTGAAGGTGACAAAGAATACTTCACTTATTACCGCAGCGAACACAAAGATGGCAAAAATGCAGAAGCTATCTTTGATGCGAATATCCGTGCTGAAGGTCAAAACTATTACGGTGTCGGCGGTCTTTCCATTTCAACCAACGAAAACCTTTTAGCCTTTGCTGAAGATACGTTAAGTCGTCGAATCTATACGATTCGAATCAAAGACTTAACGACAGGCAAGTTATTGGACGATACAATTGAAGGCGCTTCAGGTCCTATTGTTTGGGCAAACGATAACAAGACCATCTATTACATCAAAAAAGATCCGGTTACTTTACTCGGTTATCAAGTATTCCGTCATACTCTAGGCACAGCCCAAAGCTCAGATGAACTGATTTACGAAGAAAAAGATAACAGCTATTACACCTATATCTCAAAGAGCAAAGACAAGAGCAAAATATACATTCACCACTCAAGTACCGAAGCATCTGGTGTTTCTTTACTAGACGCAGATAATGCTAAGGCAACTCCAGAGCGCTTTATTCCAAGAGAAAGTGGTCACGAATATAGCATTGCTAAACTTGGCGACTGGTATTACATCCACACCAACAAAGGTGCGGTAAACTTTAAACTGATGCGCGTTAAAGCAGGCGATGCAAGTGATATTTCAAAATGGCAAACCGTCGTGCCACACAATGCCGATGCAAAACTAGATAGCTTTGAGCTATTTAATCAGCACCTCGTTTACGAAACGCGTGAAAATGGCCTTAGCCAAATCACTGTGTTAAATTTAAACAATAACGAAAGCAAGCGATTGACCTTTAACGATCCGGCTTACGCCGTTTATTTAACGGGTAACGAAAACCTAGACGCAAATGCGGTAAGAATTGGTTATCAGAGTATGACAACCCCAGCTTCTGTGTATGATGTCGACCTTGCTAGTTTAGACAAAACACTGCTAAAGCAAGATAAAGTATTGGGCGACTTTAAACCTGAAGACTACCAATCTGAACGTATTTTTATTACCGCACGTGACGGCATAAAAGTACCAGTTTCAATTGTTTATCGTAAAGATAAGTTCAAGCAAGATGGTTCTAACCCGTTACTACAATACGGTTATGGTTCATACGGTTCTAATGTTGAGCCAACTTTCTCTATAAGCCGCTTAAGCCTTTTAGACCGTGGTTTTGTCTATGCGATTGCCCATATTCGTGGTTCAGAAACGCTTGGCCGTCCTTGGTATGATGACGGCAAAAAGTTAAATAAAAAGAACACCTTTAACGACTTTGTTGACGTTACAAAAGCACTCGTTGAGCAAAAATATGGTGATGCTTCACGTATTTATGCCAGAGGTGGCAGCGCGGGTGGCCTATTAATGGGTGCAGTCATTAACCAAGCGCCGGAGTTGTACGATGGTGTACATGCAGCTGTACCATTTGTTGACGTGATCAATACCATGCTAGACGAAACACTACCGCTGACCACAAATGAATACGATGAATGGGGTAATCCAAATGAGAAGACATATTTTGACTACATGCTGTCTTACTCACCTTATGATCAAGTTAAAGCCCAAGCATATCCAAACCTGCTTGTAACCACGGGTTTGCATGATTCTCAAGTGCAATACTTTGAGCCTGCAAAATGGGTTGCTAAGCTACGCGAATATAAAACCGACGATAATTTACTGCTGCTAAAAACCGATATGGAAGCCGGCCACGGTGGTGCATCTGGTCGCTTTAAGCGTATTCACGATGTTGCATTAAGCTATAGTTTCTTTATCGCACTCGCTGAAAATAAACTGTAGTCAACGGTCACATAAACAAAGGAGGCTTTAGCCTCCTTTGTTTGCTTCTTGCTCAACTATTCAGCTAACTTTTTGTTCGAGTTCGCGATACAAAGCATGACGAGAATAAACAAAAGAGAAAACAGTGGCAGTAAACTCATAAATAAACCGATAAACATTTCAAGCTTTCCCATTTTTGCTTTTTTGACCAAAAGTATGCTGATCCCAGCTGAAACTACCACCAGAAAAAAATAGACTTGAGCGGCAAAATCAACGTGTATATTCATCTGTTATCCCTTTCATTAGTAGACATCTGCTCTAAAAAAGTTTCTAAATAGACATTAGCAGTGTCAATACCTAAGTGCTTCAATCAGGCAATAATGAAGCATATCAAATACGTTCATATTGGGAATATATAGCCTAAGCTCTCCATAACACAAGTTGAGTACCCCAACCTAACAAACTAGCTATTTGTTAGCTATATTTAAAAAATGACTACTACGTACATAAGTGAAAAATGAATTTATTTCGCTTTGTTTTTATTTGCTACTGTATCTCTCTGCCGCTTTTATCTAGCGCCGCTCCACATAAACCTGAATACTCGGCACCTATCAAAGTCACCATATTGGTCGACGATGCTTACCCGCCTTATAGTTATCAAATTAACGGCGAGCTTTATGGTATCTATGTCGATATAGTGAAGCAAGCTGCGCGGTTGCTGAGTCGTGAATATCAAGTTAACTTGCAAGCGGTACCTTGGAAACGAGGCGTTTCCTCGATGGCATCCGGTGAAGCAATGGCTTTAATGCCTCCTTATATTCATATCAAAAAACGCCCCTATATCTGGCCGTATTCAATTCCCCTTCAAGAAGAAGTAGTTGTTGCCTTTTGCAATCAAGGGATCACGCTAAAAAACTTGCCTCATGTTAAACCAGAAAGAGTACTTAATATTGGCATTAATGCTGGCTATATCATCTTAGATGAAAGCCTAATGGAAGCGCAAAAACAAGGGCTTATTCAACTTTGGGAAAACAAAAGCACACATTCAAATATCGAAAAGCTCGCTCGTGGGCGCGTTGATTGTTACGTCAATGATCGCCTTTCCACGTTACTTGGTATTAATAAAATGTCGCAGATAACACCAAGTTTAAACACCAGTAATATTGTTGAAGATAAAATAGTAATGCGTCGCACTGCCCACATTGGGTACTTAAAAGGGTTTGAAGAAAAATATCCATTTAAACAAGACTTTATCCTAAAGATGGATGCAGCATTGAGGCAGGTAATAGACAACGCAGCAGTGGCAGAGGAGTAAGCCAATCGTAAAAAGGGAATTCAGGTTAAAAAGGAACATTCACAATTCAAATTTAATTAAGCAATTATTCATGCACCATATGCTCCTCTTTCTTAAAATGTACATTTATAAGGACGTAAAATGAACGAAGAGAAGTCGGCTGAGAATATTACCGGCGGTCTACATAGCAAGTATGAACTTGATCTTGCGTCTTATTTTATCGCATTGAAAAACAAAGATAAGCCAACCATTGATTACAATATTGCCTATCAAGTCCATGAGCTGATATCACCTAACGACATTGGCATATTTAACACTGGAGACTGGCTGGCTGTATCGCTGACCAACAACACTCGTAGTTTTGATGAGCTTTTTATCTTTCACAAATCTAGCCAACACATACTGCATATTGGAGGGCAATTTGATAGTTTTGAAGCTAAAACACTCTTAGCTCAGTTCCGTTTACCATGACTGAATGATATAAAAA
>NZ_JAKEVK010000268.1:0-5338 GCF_022398435.1 Pseudoalteromonas sp. Isolate6
ACATAAACACAATATAATGAGCTCAAAATGAGCCTATGATTTAGAAGGAATACTGAAATGAAATTATCGTTAAATAAAAAGAAAATCAAAGCCCTATCAGCTGATAAACAAACTGTACCAGCAGTAATGACCCCACAGGTTGCAGGTGGTGGTTTTCGATTCAGCCAAGACAGACTGACGCATTGTGTTGCCAATACATGTGGTCGTCATACTTGCCCTGATGTTTACTAATCGAGAGTAAATAACACGGTTCAGTGCCTCATTGGAGGCACTTTAAGGCTTACTTAAATTTAACTTTTTTGTCGCTTTTCGTATAAATGCGCGACTCTGGTTGAGTCCACTCACCGTTTTTAAAGTATTGCGTCGACACCGTAAATTGACCATCCTCAAACTTACTGGTTGATTTCACCTTTGTAATGCCATCTTTGTTATTGACGACCTCTTCGTAAGCCACAAACTCACTTTGGCTCTGGGCTTTCATCGTACCTTGGGTGTAAAACCCTGCAGTCGTAAAATAGTAAAAAACTAAACTCTCTTTACTTTTATCCCAGAAAATTAATGACTCCCCTCCATACACCCCGTCATTGATTGAGTGTAACGTACGAATAGCGGTACCGTTTAGAGCACGCTCCCAATGACTAACATCTCGCATTGCTGGCTGCCCTTTAGGCACTTCAAAACGAGACTCCCAAGTGCCAAGATAAGGCGAAAAGACCTCAAGCTCTTCGTTTAAGGGCTGATTAGCCCAAGCATAAGTGTTAACAATAAGCAAAGTGGTAAGGATAAGTTTGTTCATTATACTGTGAGTTCCTGTCAACTGACGCGCACAAAGTATAAGTGATGATGAGGGTATTTGCGTAATTGATTATACAAAGGAAGCCATTTACTAAAAATAAACAGGTTGGCTAGTGCAGTGCGCCAACCTGTTACAGGGTCGTCCTTTAAGAAACTTTAGACTCCGAAAAGTACTTTCGTCTCAACATATCATGAATAACAAGCTCTTGTTCTCGGCCATAAGCTTTAAACATGCGGTTATTATGCATGTGCAGAAGCGAGCTAAGCAGGGATTGTATGCTCAAATTTAATGCACCCTCATGATCTAAGCTCAAAATGTCTTTCACCACTGGCTCAGCCTGTTTCTGCCACGTTTCTAGCAAGGCTAAAATAGCCTGTTGAGCTTCGTCACACTGGGTCACACTCGACACGTTGAGCTTTGCAAAGTCATCATCAAGTTGTGCTTGGTGATCACGATAGCGATTACCCAACTGCTTTCTCAACACACTACTTTCATTAAATTCTTTACCAAATCCGGCGCGCAATGAAGAAATCAACTCGAGCTTTTGTTCAGCATCATAACTAAACAGCGTTAACAGTCTATCAGTACAAGCCAATGCAACGCGCCAACGAATATCTTCGCCAAACTCTTCTACCAGCTGACAGCTTTTAGCGATAAGTACACTGTCAAACATAAACAAGCTTTCTACCAACGTCATTGACTTTGGACCGCCATAACGTTCGACTTCTCGCTCATAAGTCATGAGTTCAACTTTATGTAATTGAGTGCTTTCTATCATTGGGGCTAGTAATTGATTGAGTTTTGGCAGTAACTCACCACAAAGCACCTGTGGTTCTCCATGGAAACGCAAGCGTAAGTGCCAATCAGGATCACCATAGCGAATAAAAAACCATTTATCGTATAAAGTGCTGTTTTGTTCAATTAACGGCAGTAGTTGTTCGTAGAGCAGCTGTTCTACGATAGTGTTACCTGAGTATATTTTTAAGCTTAGCCACTCAGAGCCCGCACTAAAACGCCTCGCTATCGGTTGCGCGGTAATATTCTCTAATGGTTTTTCATTAAAATGACTCAGCGGCGCAGCGCTTTCATTAAGTAGAGGCACAATGATTTCATTGGCATAGTGCATGCCCTGTTGATCGGTTACTCGTGAAGTAAGTTGAGATGTCAGTACTTCAGTAAGTTCGACGGTATTTCGGCCTTTAGTTTCCATCAGTAGAATTTCTAACATCGCACTTTGGCTTAAATTCAGCGTGAGAATATTATCTCCCGCCGCAAAACTTACCCACTCGTCCAACAAGTATTTTTCTTTAAGCTGGCTCAATTTATCCTGATCTACACTTTGATTAACCAGCAAGGCTTCCAGTTCTTTGCGCTCTACACGCCAAGTCCTCTCATTTAAGATGAGATTATCCAGCATAATACGGGGTACATAGGCCGCGTTATTCAGACTGGCAGGCAATGAAAACCTTGGCGTTTCAACTTCTTGGTGCTGCAACATACAAAGGAACTTATAGGCGCTCAAACTCCTTGCTGAAAAATTGTGTGCACTAGATAGGCGTGGAATAACGCGTTTATCCAAACGCTTGCTCCAGAGTTTTACTTGTCTATTCTCCACCCACACGTAGAGATCGCTGAGCGGGATCTGGTACTCAGGATCTAGTGCGCTGTCAGCCATAAATACAATTTCATACTGACGTAAATGAGGTCTCGCAATGACATTTCCCGGCCGTCCTTCAGGCATATGCACGATCTCAGCAAAAATAACATGCTCACTATGATTATGCTCTTGCTCTAAATGTTGAATCACCGAATCTTTTAAAGCGTCATCTAGATGACAAAAACGCCCCAACAAGTTCGCCGCAGATGGTCCATAACAACCATTAAACTTCATGATTGGATTAGCTTTATCATCCTCAAATAAACTCAGCATCACAGCCATCGAGCGCGGAAAATTAAGCTCGACCTTACTTTTAATTCTCTGTTTAAGCTCATTACTCTTAAGTACTATACTGCTTTTACCCAAGTTACTCGGGAGAGAAACCGCTTGATCTATAATGTAATCAAGCTCGCTATATTCAGGTGTATTTGTTTGTCCTCCACCAGCATTACCTAATTGCAACCCACCAACTAAGGGGGCGTCATAACCCGTTTCGGTGGAAACACTAATCCCAGATTCATCATCCAAGATCATATCTAGTGGTACAAACTGACCTTCAAACCGGGTATTAAATTTGTTAATGAAGCTTTCCAATGGATTATGCTTGCTTCGCTGGCTTAAGCTCGCCACGATTTGCAGTTGTTTGTTGACTCTTAAGAGTTCCTGTTGCGAAAGCTCACAGGCAGAAAAAGCGCGGTAAGTATCTGATTGAAAGAGTTTGTTTTCCTGCACTTTAACCGGAAGCTCAGACAGATGAGTAAAAATACTTTGATATTGCTCAGGTGTGGCACTTCCTGCTTTATCCATCACAGCAAGATCATTAACCGCCCGCTCCAACTTCGCCGAAATCTCTGGTGGTGCAAATGTCTTCAGCGACTTAATTAACGCCACATCAGGACTCTCTCCCGTCAGTGGTAAAGGAATATCGGGGACCAAAATGCCCTCATTGATCAATTCTTCCAGATATCCACTCACCTCATCATACTCAGCTTCACTGTAATGCTTACAGAACTGCTCTATTAATTGAGAATGACTCAGCCCTTGCTTTGCTAAGTTCAGCATCGTCGTGAAATACTCATCGCTATCCACGGCGCTAAGACGATATTGCATGGTGTCATCCGAGAGATAAGTTTCAATATAGCGACATTGATCTGCAATAAAGTAGTGGGATGGATTTGGCATATATGTCAGTTTATCTGACTTCGCTTCAGTTTCAGCAAGATGTGAGCGGATCGCCGATAATAAAAACATATCTAAGCGTGTTTTACGGGAATCATGCTCTGCACTCTCGCTCACAAGTCGAGTATCAGCTCCTATTTTCCCCATATGAATGCCAGAGAACAAACCAAATGGCGTAGCGCGAGAAGACATTCGAATGAGATATCGTAGTAGTGCCAACGCGACTTTTTTTCCTTGCTTAGAATGGGGTTTTTCACGCCACTGATCCAAGCGTTCGAGTAAAGACGGGCTAGCGACATAAAGCGCTTCAATAACACCCGGTGTTGCAAGCCATGTACTCAGCATGACATTCGTATCTTGCTGGTTGAACAGAGTTTCAACTGGCAGCTTTGGCGCTCTTAAAACAAAAAAAGAGTCTGTTATTATTTTTGCTGACATAGTATTCCTTAACTCATCAATAAGCAGTCGGTCCAATCGAGGTCATCATCTAGCACACCAATTAGCGCAAGACCAATACCAGCGAAGCCCATCAAGAAACTAAAGTCTTCTTGGTGGGCTTTATCAAGACCATTGTAAGAGTACAGAGCAGCGATGCCACTTTGTTGGTATTTCTGCAAACCGTAATCAAGCCAGCGTAACGCAGCTTGCTCAAGTTTAGGGTGTGGCATAACCTGATTTAGTAGCTGATAAATAGTGACGAGCCCGAAGAAGCCGTGACACAGCCCCGCGTCATTAATATGTCCTTGATGCTCATCTCTATCAACGTTGAAAAGGGCTATTTCTAATGCTCGGTCGACGTAACTTGGTTTATCTAGCGCGTGCCCTACCCTGGCAAGTGTTAATGCGATTGTAAGGTCGCCATAACACCAACCCAGTCGGGAGTGAGAATCATCTCCAGCGCAAGATCCAAAGCAAGCCTTTTTATCAGTTGCATGACTCTGTTGTTCAAGCAGCCAATCACAACCAGAAACCACGAGCTTTTGCGCCCGCTCTTTTACTTCATCATCGTAAAGTGCAGGGATCAATGCCGCAATAATACCAGGTACACCATGTGCCAATCCAAGATTAAACTCATGTTGTTCAAGGTTTTCTTTATCAAAACGATAAACCGACTGTTTTGGCTGAGACCAAGCTATTTGTTTTTCATCAATCGTAATAGCAACTGACTCATATCCAGTTACAAGCCTATTAAATAGCGTGCTTTGCTTGGTTTTTCTAGCTCGGCGAGCAATATAGGGTGAATAGCCTGCAAGTCCCAGCACCATTTCTATCTCTCCAGTCCACGGAGAAAAGTCGAGTGCAGAGGTAAAAAAGCTATCTATTTCATCTAATAATTCAGGGTCGTAGTCTTCATCATTGTATTGGTTTAAATACTCCAACACCCAAGCTTGACCCGCCAGCCCGGAGCTTAATTCAGGTGTTTGCTCCGCTAGCTCGTTTTGTAATTTTTCTAATGCTTGATGAAATTTTTCTTCGTCAACCCAGCTATCATCGTAATTTGAAGCGCGATATAAAAATAATAAATGTCCAGCTAAACCACTGAGTAAACCATTAGTTATAACCGCATCGAGATCTGATTCAACTCGCTTAACCAAGCTTGAGACTATCGACTGTATTTGTTGTTTTTTTTCTATATTTAGTGAGCTAAGCATACTTTTCCTTGTTAAAACTCTATCGTCTTAATTTTTGTCTTCGCTGTAGCTAAG
>NZ_JAKEVK010000269.1:0-5297 GCF_022398435.1 Pseudoalteromonas sp. Isolate6
ACTTTACAAAAAGCATTATTGTTTCTATTTTGGTGTGTGGATGTTCAAAAAACATACTCAAATTAGTTGTGCTCTACAGTGCACCGAAACCTGAGTATTGAGCGACGCCCAACTTATTTATTTCAAGTTGGAAAACCACACACTCAAAAGGAATAACAATGAAACGACACATTCTTGTCACAGCATTAGGTTTAGCATCTGGTATCGCGATGGCACAAGCGCCATTAACTGAAGCTCAAATGATGGAATATACCAGCAAAGCTAGCAAAGCAATGATTGGTAAAAGGTATGACCTCAACCTTCCACTTATTACTCAAAATAGTGCTACAAGCACTTCAACGTCTACGCAAACTATTGTGCAAACGGTTTCACACCCAGGTGCAAGCTACATCAAACTACATTTTAAAAACCTCAATCTTGCAGGCGGCGGTAAACTCGTAGTTCGCTCGGAGGATAGTGGTGAGCGCTATGAATATACCCAAGCAAATCTCAGCACTGCAACAGTTGATCCAAATCTCGGTGATGACGGCGTTAAACAATTTTCTGCTATGTCAGTCTCTGCTGATAAAGTTATCATTGAATATACCCCAGGTCAGGGTAATCTAGGCAAAACGCCTGAAATCGATTTTTATCATCATGGTATTGAGGGGCAAGCAAGTGTTGAGAGCTTGACCGATGTGACCCCCATGTCGACCTGTGGCGCAATGGAGCGTAAAGACGTGCAGTGCTGGGCACAATCACATCCGGTCGAATTCGAGCGTTCACGTCCTGTCGCCAGACTACTTATGAACGGCAGTGGTTTATGTACGGGTTGGCGTGTAGGCGCGGATAACCGCATGTTTACCAATAATCACTGCGTAGGATCGGCATCGGAGCTGGCGAATACCGAGGTATGGTTTAACTATCAAAGTACGAGCTGTAACGGTAGCCAGCGCGAGACTGTGGTAAAGGTCACAGGTAAAGACTTCCTTAAAACAGATTACACGCTAGATTATACGCTGTTTACTATCAATGATTTCGCTAAGGCCCAGCCGTTTGGTTACTTTGGTTTAGATGTGCGAAACCCATCACAGGGCGAGCGTATTTACATCCCTCAGCATGGTTCAGGTAACCCTAAAGAGCTGTCGATTGAGTCTGATCAAGACACCAATGGACTATGCTCTGTTAACCAAGCAACAGCGAATGGTCGAGGTACAGGCACAGATATAGGCTATTACTGCGACACTATTGGCGGCTCGTCAGGTTCACCAGTACTTGCAGCCTCAACTAATAATGTTGTTGCGCTACACCACTTAGGTGGCTGTACCAATAAAGGCGCTAAAATTAGCTTAATTTGGCCTCAGGTTTCTAGTCACTTTGGTGGTCAAATTCCCGTTGGGGATAACGGCACTACCGATCCATTGCCCGTTGCGTTATTTACTTACAGCTGTAATGACCTAAGCTGCAGCTTCGATGGTTCAGGCTCTAGCTCACCAAATGGCTCTATTACACAACACAGCTGGCAGTTTGGTGACGGCGCATCCGCTTCAGGCGCGCAAACTTCACATAGCTTCACAAACTCTGGCAGCTATACCGTAGAACTCACCGTCACAGATAGTAATGGTGACACAGCGTCAACAACACAACAAGTTGCTGTGACGCTGCCAGGTGAAGAGCAAAAGCTTATCAAGGGAGTTGCAAAAACGGGGCTTTCTGGAGCGAGAAGCAGTGAAACCTTCTTCTATTATGATACCCCTGCAGGCGTGAATACAGTGACATTTAACACTAGCGGTGGCACTGGTGATGCTGACATGTACGTACTAAAAGGTGCAGAGCCCACCACCAGTAATTGGACTTGCCGCCCTTACCGTTATGGTAACAACGAATCTTGTACCCTAAATGAAGGAGCTGGTCGTTATTGGGTGATGATCCGCGGATACAATGCTTACTCAGGTTTGCAAATCGTAGCAGATCACAACTAGCCTAAACTTCGAATAAACAAACTGAATGATTTGCGGGGGCTCCCCCCCGCTTATTTGATAGCAATCTTATGCGATTATCTACAACTCATACCAAACACTAAACCAAACACGGTTTTCATTCGTCAAATTATGCCCCTCTACGCGGCCCACTCCAGCACTAAACTGTAGATCGGTTAATCCTGCAGGAGCAAAATCAGTGGCCTTGCCTAATATCACTCGAGACAAAGGTAAGCGCATCTTAATACCGTAATTTTGTCCAATCACTTCTCCATCTAACTGATGCTGCTTATAAAATAACTTAGGTTTTCCCTGCTGCCATGAAGTTGCAAATTCATAGCCTAAATAGCGGCTTCCCGTTGCAAATAGATGTGGCAACATAGGTTCGCTAACGGTGTGTAAACCATTACTAATACTAGTGCTGGTAAGCGCTCCACCACCCACAGCTAGTGGCAATTCGCTGCTGTAGCGGCTATCGACCGATGCATAGAATGGAATTTGCCATGCTTTAGCAAACAGGCTCACCTGGTAATCAAATCCATCTAATTCACCTAACCACTGAGCTGCAGAGGTTTGCAGTGCTACACCATGCTGCTGCGTATCCCATAATGTACGAGCGTTAAAGCCATAACGCCCACCGCTCCATGTTTTTTCACCATGTTGCACACGAATAACACCCAATTCGGGAGCGAGGTAATTCAATGCGTCACCAAAACGATAGCTAGATGACAAGGAAAATTGCTTAAAACTACTTTCATTCGAGGTATTTGTTTGTGGCGAGTGAGACTGCTTATCCGCTTCTAGCTCTTGATATCCAGCATCAAACGTCGTTTTCCAGTTTTCATGACGATATTCAAGTTGGGCAAATGCGCCCATCAACGCGCCATTATTGATACTTTTCTCGGCTCCAAACTGCCAAGCAAGTCGGCGCAGCACATCCTGCCCTTTTAATGCCACGCCCAAACTATCAAAAGAGGCGCTATTAAATGCGCCAGATAAAGCAACAGAATAAGACTGTTCGAACACAGAATAATCAGAACTGGGCTGCGCGGTTTGATCTATCTTAGCCACAGGTAATTGGTGGGGGTGCAGCTCTTTTCGCTCCGCCTCATCCACTTGCTCTAGCACGCTCACGGTGCGCCAAGCCGGAGCAATTATTTTGTTAACCTTAACACCCTCAGGGGTCGCATAGCTCACCAGTATCTGCTGTGAATAAGTAATAATTTGCTCAAGCGGTTTAGCACTTGCAGGTAAGGTCTCAAGTATTTTACTCGTCACATCATAACGCATTACCGCTAAGTGGCCTGCAACTCCAGAAATAAAGTACAGCTTGTCATCATCATGAGACCAAGTTAACCCCGAAAGGTATTGATGTGACTTGGGTAAATAAACAATTTTAGTTGTATCGTGGCTAAGATCTTTAACAACAAGTTGCCAGCGTTTGTTAGGTGCAACATGTACATAGGCTAATGTCGCGTTTTCCTTAGAGAGCACTGGAAAGTCATAGACATCCCCAAGCTTACTTGTGGTAATTACAGTTTGCTTTCCTGAGTCCAACTCTATGGTCACTAGCTGTGAGTAACCCAAACGAGACACCTCCGCAATAACGGTATTGGCATCAACAATACTAAAGCGACGAATACCCGCGCCTTTGGTTAGTTGCTTAGGTTTTCCAGTACCAACTTTCCATACAAACAAATCATTAATAAAGGTGTCGTCTGCAGTCGGCGTTTTTGCAACGAAGTAAATGTCGTCGGTATTCAGCCACTGGGGGTAATAGATACCAGCAAAATTATGTGCATCAAGCTGTGCAAGTCGCTTTTTTGGAAAGACTTCAGGTGCGATATCCACAATATCTTTAGGATCGGCATTTAGTATTGCTTCATTGCGCTTATTAAATTGCTCTATAACTTCTACATTTTCTTTGTTTTCGTAGATATTGAGTGTGACTTGGCGTTTACGGTTTTGCTCTACCACCAAAAATTGACTGCCATCTGGAGAGAACGCGATATCTCGAGCAGCATACGCGAACCGCTGCCAAAGCTCACTCTGTGTCGGAACCAAGGCTAGCTCTTGCTGCATAGCCTGATAGCTATATTCAACAATAAAGCGACGATATAACTGGCTGGCTGGCGCTCCAAAAGCCCCACTAAATGCGGTTTCAAAACTGCGAGATTCCACCGCCTGCACTCTTGTCCACACGGCATCTAACGTCTGTGCACCATAATTATCCTCAAGCCATGCTAGAAAACGTACACCGACTAAGTACGCCATAGAATTGGAAAGGTAAGACTTGTCGCCATTATCTAAAGCGCTATAGGTCGGTAATGCGCCTTGCTGCGCGTAATAACGCACAATGCTCTCACTGTAGTTATCGTATAAACGTCCTCGTCCCGTTAATCTAGACTCCAGCAAGGTAGCATAGCCTTCGCTGACCCAGCGCGGTAATACCGCATCGAGCAAGTCAGTAATATCGTGCCAATCTCTGAGATGTTGTCGCCATTGATTACGGCTCGGCTGTGATAGATGAACGAGATGAATATATTCGTGCAAAATGAGCAACTGCTGCCAACTGGTGTTATTTGCGATGACGGAATCAGCTTGAGGCGGCGTCGCTTGCAGTGCCATCATTGGTTTATCTGTGCTGGGTAATGCAAAGCCATTGGCCGCATTTTCTGGATCGTAAATAATCACATCAGCACGTTCACTCAAGGCTCTACCTTGTTGTGCCAGCACTTTATCTCGTACCACCTCCAGCTCATTTGCTGCAGAATACGCCCATTGCTGAAGCGGCTGGGGATAATGCACATTGAAGTTTTCGGTTTTGATGGTTTGCCACTTAGCCTGTAAACCAAAGCTAGTAAAAGCAACAAAAATTATCAGTAGCGCTCGCATTACCTTTCCTAAATAAATCCGGTTGCGCTAGCTTAACAAGAGATGTAAAGAAAAAGTGTGCTTTTTAGTAACAATTTCTTGCCTACGTTATACCTTAAAACGTCTATCTTGAGGCAAGCAAGATGTGCGTTGCTCTATATGCACGTAATTTTTCAGTGCTTTTGTGGCTGTGCAAGGGTGATAAACAGGCTAAGTATCGCAAGAGACACTGCAAAGACAAAAAATACCACGGTTGAACTCAACCCCGCCTGCCATTTTGCCGTGGCGATTAAACCCGCGCTCAATAACACCGCTAGCTTTGCCTTGGTATGCGCATGTGGTTTAAATGATTTGGAGTAGGTATACGCCATAAAAATAAAGCCGCTGGCCAACAGATAAGTGACTAACATGGTAGCTCCTTGCCAAGGTTTTGAAGGAGCTTTAATTATATGCTAATGATAATTA
>NZ_JAKEVK010000027.1:0-38668 GCF_022398435.1 Pseudoalteromonas sp. Isolate6
GGATATGCCAATATTTATTTAAAAAATTCAATCGGTTGAATTACATACAAAAAGAGCGCTTGTTAGCGCTCTTTTTGTTTTAAGAAAGCTTGATGTTAAGCCACAAATTTACACGGAATACTTAAGCTAGACGTTTGTTTTATAATGAAATCCATCGCAATTTCATCACAGTTATCCTTGCGCAAGCACAACTCACAGTCTTTCATCACTTTTTCAGGCAAGCTATCCTTGGTACAGTTGTTAAAACCTTGTTTCGTAAAGAAGCCCGGCACTCTAGTTAGCACAATAATACGATTGAGTGCCAATTTTTTGGCTTTCACCAGCAAATGCTCGACTAAAAGTTGCCCTTGTCCCTTTATTTCGCTCTCGGGATTTACACCCAAAGAGCGAATTTCAGCAAGCCCAGTGTCGTAAATATACAAAGATGCACACCCGGTCACTTTGCCATCGACCTCAGTCACCGCAAACTCATTGATACTATGGATCATGTCACTCTTCGCTCGCGGTAGGTTCTCACCTACTTTGGCCCAATATTGGATCAGTCCAGCAATGGCTTCAACATCGTCTAAATTGGCATCACGTACTAGAATTTTTTGCTTTTTTTTTGCTGTTTTAATGGCATTGGTTACTTGTGGCAATGAGGTGCCGCCTAATGCTTTACGAGCGGCAATACAAGCATCAATTTCGAGTACAGGGTAAACATCTTCTGCAATTACAGCGCTGACTTGCTGGAATTCTTCTAAACTCAGATCCTCGAGGTTTTGCCCCTTACTAATAGCCAACTGCACTAATTCACCGACGATGTGGTGGCCTTCCCGAAACGGAATTCCCTTAGCAACGAGATAATCCGCAAGCTCTGTCGCATTGGCGTGACCACCTTTTGCAGCCGCTAACGTTTTATCACTATTAACCTTAATTCCTTTAACACATGCTTCAGCCATATGAATACATGCAAGCCAAGTTGGCATGGCATCAAATAGGCCTTCTTTGTCTTCCTGCATGTCTTTGTTATAGGCCAAAGGCAAAGCTTTAAGCGTCATCATCATGCCGCTAAAGGCGCCAAAAACTCGGCCTGTTTTGCCGCGGATAAGCTCTAAGGCATCAGGATTTTTTTTCTGTGGCATCAAGGATGAGCCGGACGTCACGCTATCAGCCAGATCAATAAAGCCAGACTCACCAGAATTGTAAAAGATCAAATCTTCAGCAAAGCGAGATAAATGCATCATAGAAATAGACGCACAACTGAGTAGCTCAACCACAAAGTCACGATCAGAGACCGCATCTAAACTATTACGAGAGGCTTCTCTAAAGCCAAGATTGACAGCCAACGCTTCACGGTCGATAGGATAAGCAGTCCCCGCCAGTGCACCAGAGCCAAGTGGACACACATTTAACCTTTCAAGCGCATCATTTAAACGCGATTCATCACGCTCAATCATCTCAACGTAAGCCATACACCAATGACTAAAGAGTACTGGCTGAGCACGCTGTAAATGGGTATAGCCTGGCAAAATAGTACCAAGCTCCTGCTCTGCAAGTGTAACCAAAGCTTGCTTTAGTGAACCCAGTGCCACAAGCAGTTGTTGCGCCGTTTTCCGGCTCCACAGTCTAAAGTCTGTGGCTACTTGGTCGTTACGACTTCGACCTGTGTGCAGCTTTTTACCTAAATCACCCACTTTGTCGATAAGTTTAGCTTCAACATAAGAATGAATATCCTCATGTCCCGCGGTTGCTACACTACGCGGATCTGCAATCACTTCTTCTAAAAGCTGTTTCAGCGCTGAAATGATCTGCTGATGTTCGCTTTCAGTTAATACATCTACTTGCTTTAGCGCACCCGCCCAAGCGATAGAGCCAACAATATCTTGCTCTGCCAATTGATAATCAAATGGCAGAGAATCATTAAATTGCTTAAATGCCTCATCAGGACCTGATGAAAAACGGCCGCCCCATAATGCCATCTCGCTCTCCTACCTTAAGATTGCTTTTGCTTGTTTAACGCCGCTATCCGGCTAGATAGTGAGAATAGACGAATGAATCCCTCCGCATGAGATTGGTCATATACGTCATCTTCACCAAATGTGGCAAAATCTTCGCTGTATAAGCTATTGATTGATTGCTTTTGCACTGCATGCACATGGCCCTTATAAAGCTTAAGTACCACCTCGCCAGTTGCCTGCTGTGCGAAAGACTCTGCGGCAGCTAGAATTGAATCCTTCAGCGGAGTAAACCAGCGACCGTCATAAACTAACTGTGCAAACTCTTCACTAAGCGCGGTTTTCCATTTACGACAAGATTTGTCTAAGATCAGCTCATCAATCGCTTGTAATGCAGCCATCATCACAGTGCCACCTGGCGTTTCATAACAGCCACGAGATTTCATGCCGACTAGGCGGTTTTCCACGATATCGACACGACCAACACCGTGCTGCGCTGCAATCTCGTTTAACTTAACTAGACACTGATAAGGACTGTAACGCTCACCGTTAACACCTGTGATTTCACCCTTTTCGATTAATACAGATACATATTCAGGCTGATCCGGTGCGGCTTCTGGAGAATTAGTCATGGTCCAAACCTGATCGCTTGGCTCATTCCATGGATCTTCTAATTCTCCACCTTCGTGAGAAATATGCCAAGCATTGGCATCACGGCTATAAATTTTGGTGGCAGAGGCTGCACAAGGGATATTACGCTCGGCCAAATAGTCAAGCAGCGATTCACGACTTGATAGTGACCATTCACGCCATGGTGCGATCACTTTAAGATCAGGCGCAAGCGCTGAGAAGCAAGATTCAAAACGCACCTGATCATTTCCCTTGCCTGTACAACCATGAGAAAGTGCATCCGCGCCAACTTTACGAGCGATTTCAACTTGTGCTTTGGCGATAATAGGACGCGCCATTGAAGTGCCCAGTAAATATGTTCCTTCATAGATAGCGCCTGTTTTAAGGGTTGGATAAATGTAGTCGCTAACCATTTCTTCTTTTAAGTCGACGATATGGCACTCAGAGGCACCTGATGCGATTGCCTTTTCTTCAACCCCAACCAGTTCTTCTTCACCTTGACCTACATCGGCAACAAAGGCGACAACTTCGCAGCCATAGTTCTCTTTTAACCATGGTACAATCGCTGATGTATCTAATCCACCAGAGTAAGCCAGTACCACTTTTTTAATCTTGCTCATGTTCTTTAACCTCAAACGTAATCTTTGTTTAACAGCGATACCAGCAATGCGTTTTGGGCATGCATGCGGTTTTCAGCTTGTTGAATAATTTTTGACTTTGGCCCATCCATCACTTCGGAAGTAATTTCAAACTCACGATGTGCTGGCTGGCAGTGCAAAATGGTTTGTGCGCCACACGCTTCAACCAATTGTTGGTTGATTTGATATGGCATAAAGGTGTCTTTCACCTGCTCAATTGGCGTTTTATTCCCCATCGAAACCCAAGTATCAGCGTAGAGCACATTAGCGCCAGCCGCCGCCTCTACCCGATCGCTGACCAGAACCGAGGCACCATTTACCGCAGCAATTTGCTCAGCTTGCTTAACAATTTGTGCATCTGGAGAGTGGCCTTTAGGGCAAACCGCCACAAAATCAGTGCCTAGTGTAGCCGCAAGCAACATTAATGAATGTGTTACGTTGTTGCCTTCACCGAGATAAGCGATTTTGATCTGACTGACATCGTCATAGGTTTCAAATAAAGTGAGAAAATCAGCCAACGCTTGGCAAGGGTGATATAAATCACATAGACTATTCACAACAGGCACCGACGAAAACTCAGCGAGCGTTTCAAGCGTACTATGGTGATTTACGCGAGCCACAAGGCCATCGGCCCAAGTAGAAATATTAAGCGCAAAATCTTTGACAGATTCACGCGCCCCCATTGCGCCATTTTGCTGATCTAAATACACAGCATGGCCGCCTAATTTATGGATACCGATATCAAACGACAGCCTTGTTCTTAAGCTCGGCTTTTCAAATAGCGTGACTATCGACTTGCCAGCTAAGGCTTGGTTATATTCTTGCGGTTGATTTTTAATATTTTTTGCAAGCTTTAATAAGTTCAAAACTTTAGTTTGGTCTAATTCCAAACCAGTTAAAAAATGCTTAGTCATGGTGTTTTCCTACGGCAGAATTTGTGTACCTACGTGCTCACCATTGAGCAACGCAATTAAATTTTCTGGCTTTTGCCAGCTAGAGATGTACACCCCTCGTCGTAAGTGTTGGGCAGCGTGAAGACTGGTCTTAACTTTGACCTCCATCCCGCCCACAATGACCTTTTGCGCGATTAACGTTGAGATCTGTTCCGCGTTAAGTTGATTTAATGGCTGTTTATCGCCATCAAGTACCGCCTCAACATCAGTCATAAAAATAAGTTCTGCACCAAGTTTACTGGCGATAGCAGCCGCTGCTTCATCCGCATTCACGTTGTATAAATGGCCGTCAGCGCCAATACCAACTGAACTGACAACAGGCAATCTGTCAAACTCCAACACCGCTTCAAGCATACCGCCTTCGCTTGCTTCACAGCTACCTACGCGACCAAGCGCTTTAAGCTTTTGAGTTGTGCTAAACCCTGCATCATACAAACACAGTCCAACGGGCTTGAGCATGGCGGTAATGGCGTCCGCCATCAGTTGCTTGTTGGCACAGCCTGCAAGTGCACCAACAATATACGGCATTTGCTCTTGCGGACTGATCCGCAGTCCTTGATGTTTTGCAGTAGCAAAACCGGCATCACTCAACCACTTATCAACTAGCGCCCCACCACCATGAACAATCACAAACTGCTTGTGTGGTGCATCCTGTTGAATTTGCTTGATAGCTGAAAACAATGCTTGTGCTGCCCCCTCTTGATTCAACACCGCACCACCTAGTTTAATCACCCAAGTTTGCTTACTCATGCTACTACTCCTAAACCTTGATAATGCTCAAGTCCCGCCGCCAAGTTCATACACTGTAATGCTTGGCCTGCTGCCCCTTTAAGCAAGTTATCAATCGCGACAACCACGATCAGTTGATTGCCCTTTTGCTGCCAGCCAATATCAACAAAAGGCTGATTTTCAACGGCTTTAATTGATGGGAGTTGACTCCCCTTTAATCTGATCAACGGCTCATCGGCAAGCACCTGATAAGCAGCATCGACTTGATTTGGCGTGACATTTTCTTTCAGGGTGACGTAGATTGTTTCTAAGATACCACGTTTAAAGTTCCCTAAATGCGGTGTAAACAACACCGGGTGTTCAAGATATTTTTCTATTTCTGGACTATGTCTGTGCGTAAACAAACCGTATGGTGCAAGAGATACTTCACAAAAGTGTGTGGCGACATTCGCTTTTCTACCTGCGCCGGTAACACCAGAAACAGCATTAATGATAATTGGCTGCTCTGTTATCAGATCAGCTTGTTGTAATGGCTTGAGTGCATTGAGTGCCGCAGTCGGATAGCAGCCCGCGACCGCCACTAACTTTGCCGTTTTAATAGCATCGCCATACCATTCAGCTAACCCGTATTGCGCTTGCGCTAACCAGTCTTGATGTGGGTGAGAAAAACCGTAGTAAGTTTCGTAGTCTTCATTGCTAGATAAACGGTAACCTCCAGATAGGTCAAAAACCCGTTTGCCCATCTGTAAAAATACCGGTGCAAGTTCTACGCTAACTTTGTGATCCGTGCATAAACACACATAGTCCGATGATTGCTCTATCAACGAAAAAGCTTGCTCATTTAAGGGTTGCAGCTCAATATCTAGCAAGCCCGAATATTCTGGATATAAATCGCTGATGAATTTGTGTTTGTCTAAGCTTTGCTCAGATACAAAGCAATGCGCAAGTGTGAAGGCAGGATGCTTGGCAACCAGCTTAGCAAGCTCAGCGCCACTGTAGCCGCTCGCTCCGATTATAGATACTTTCAACATAGTGTTCTCAAGATTAAAAAAAGTTTGATTAGGATTGGTTCTGCTAATTGTTGAAGTCAAATCGTCGCATTGCTGCTCCAAAATATATTTATGCTAAAAAAGTGAATTGATATTCACTCTAAACATCTTTATATTTTTATGCAAGAACTTTGAATAAGTATTTTAGGAATTTTTATGAAATTGCCCGCTTTTATGGAAATGTATCAGCAACTGATCGCCGCGCCATCTATCAGTGCATTAGAAGAAAGTCTCAACATGAGTAATCAGAATGTGATCCAGCTACTCGCACAGTGGTGCGAAACGTTAGGGTTTACCGTCGAAGTAACAGAGCTTGAACATGCAAAAGGAAAATATAATCTAATTGCAAGACGAGGCAGTGGCGATGGTGGGTTAATGCTGGCTGGCCACACGGATACCGTTCCCTTCGACGATAGCCGCTGGCAATTCGATCCTTTTAAATTAAGCGCGCAAGATAATAAATTATATGGTCTTGGAAGCATTGATATGAAAGGTTTTTTTGCTTTCGTATTGAATGCAATCTCAGAGCTTGATGAATTACAGCAAAATGCTCCTATCATGATTTTAGCCACCGCCGATGAAGAAACCACCATGGCTGGTGCTCAGGAAATTGCGAAACATCCAAGCTTGAAACCGGCGCGCTGTATTATTGGTGAACCCACTGATATGGTGCCGGTATTTACCCACAAAGGGCATATGACGACCGCCATCCGTATCGTTGGTCGTTCAGGCCATAGCTCAGATCCAGAGCGCGGCTTAAATGCCATTGAAATCATGCACCAGGTGATTGCAAATTTATTAAAGTTAAGAGAAGAATTAAAGAATAAATATTCAACTCCACATTTTGCTATTCCTTACCCAACTTTAAACCTCGGACACATTCATGGCGGCGACAATGCCAACCGTATTTGTGGCTGTTGTGAACTACATATTGATATGCGTCCTTTGCCTGGCCTGAGTATCAAGGAACTACAAGCCATGCTTACGGCAGCGGTGGCCCCCATCAATACACATTATCCAAATAGTGTCTCGGTTATAGATATGCACGAGCCCATTCCGGCTTTTACCGGCTCAACGGATTCTGCTTTAGTGAAAATGGCTGAGCGCCTGTCAGGACAACAAGCAATTGCGGTAAACTATTGCACCGAAGCTCCATTTCTACAGCAGCTAGGCTGCGAAACTATCGTTATGGGACCAGGTTCAATTAATCAAGCACACCAACCCAACGAGTTTTTAGCAATGGAAAAAATCCAGCCAAGTCAGGATATAATTAAGCAGCTAATAAGAGAAAGTTGCTTTAGTTAATTATAACTAAAAAGGGCGCTCACTCGAGCGCCCTTTTTTCAGCTTTGCTTTAAAGGCTAGATTGGTGAGCCTGGCGGCATTTCAAGCGCCTTAAAGCTTTCAGGCCACTCTCCCGAATCTAAGTAGTGATTGATTTGCTGTGCGAGCATATGTTTAAACGCTTGATCAAAAGCAACATCGCTAAATACCGAGGACTGATTAAAGTCTTTCGCAACTTTTGCTAAATAAAACTTTAACTGCGCTTGCACTTCAGGTGCGACTTTATCGTTGTTACTCAGTTTTACAAGCTTGGTTGCACTTAGGTATTGCACTCGTTGCTGTAGCTTTTGAGCCATACCTTTGCTGCCTGATTGAGCAAATACCTGCTGATATAAAGCCTCTAAAAGTGCTTGAGTACCAAAATATTGAGTATCACGTGCATGCTGCTGTGCGAGACGATTTAATCGCTGTGGATTAAGCAGCAAGTCAAGGCTATGGAGTGCGGCAACTTCTGGTAATGCCATCGCATCTAGAGTTAGCCCTGTTCTCCCCTTGATACTTTCGCGAGTTTTATACTCACCGTAAGCCTTAGGAGGTATTAACGCCAAAATAGAGTCAGGAATAGTCAACGCCGCAGGTGAGAGCGTACTCAAAAGCGCATTGGCTGCATTTTGCTGTACCTCTTTAGCCACGACTTTCGCGCCTTTTATCACCTCGTCACCACGGACTTCATAGTCATAGTCCACGCCACCAATCAGTTTTACTGCGGCTTCAACTTGGTAACGGTGGAAAAGATACAGTGGGACCAGCTTCTCCTCTAGCTGCGACAGAGCAACTCCTTTTTGAATACTGTGAATACCAAAGCTATTCAACGCCTGCTTGCGGACATCCAGCACACGCAGTAATTCGGCTGCGGGATCTGCCCCATTATCCCAAAGGTGCGCCGTTGGATGCGCTCCGCCCTGTGCTCTGGCGTCTGAATCAGAGATAAACTCAAGCCCTTGCGCCTTATTTTCAGCGAGAATAGCTGCAAGCTCAGTGGCTTCATCAACGTCACCGAAATCACTATAACCATATTTAATCACTTGCGTATCCCACGCGCCCATGCCTTTTGCGTAGCCCTTGGTAATATCAAGTTGGCCATTTTCAAATCCTACTAGTGGATGTGGATAGTCCATGACTGACGCGCGATCCTTTACCGACGCTGAGAAGTTGTGTGCAATGCCCAACGTGTGGCCAATTTCATGTGCACTCAACTGACGAATACGGTCTAGCGCCATAGCATGAAGTCGCTCAGTCACTTCATTACCCTCAACAAATGGCGCAGAAAGTGCTTCGGCAATAAGAATATCTTGACGGACACGCAGCGAGCCTAGCGTCACGTGACCTTTTAAAATTTCACCGGTACGCGGGTCTATCACCGACGCGCCGTATGACCACCCTCGAGTCGCGCGATGCACCCATTGGATCACGTTGTAGCGAATATCCATAGGATCGGCATTTTCAGGGAGTACTTTGACTTGAAACGCATTTTTATAGCCTGCTGCCTCAAATGCTTGGTCCCACCATTTGGCACCATCAAGTAATGCAGTTTTGACAGGCTCAGGTACACCAGGATCAAGATAGTAAATAATTGGCTCTACGGCCTCCGAGACTTGTGCAGTTGGGTCTTTTTTCTTTAAGCGGTGGCGAGGAATGTAACGCACAAACATTGACTGTCCAAGCGCTGCAGAGTAATCCTTATGCTCGATACTCCAATAACCCGATTGCGGATGAAACGCACGTGGCTGGTAGTTATCGTCAGGCAGCTCAATTAAAGAATGGTGCTGATGTACTGTTAGCGTATAAGGTTCCGCACTCACCTGGCGTACATATTCACCAGGCTTTGTGCCTTTGAATGTCAACACGGCTTCCAGTTCTGTGTTTTTAACAAATGCCTTTGAACGCGACATAAACACAGCGCTGCGGCTTGAGTCTAAGCTAAAACTACCTTGATTACGATTTGCCAACGTGCGAGACACGCCATGCACGTCGCTGAGTAGATAAGGCGTGTAGTCAATTAGCACACTGTCTTTATCTTCTGCAACCACACTGAACCCGTGTAGAATGCTTGAAGCAAAAGCCTCTTTAACGCTTTGCTTTTCTGCCATATTATTCGCACTTGCGCGATAATAAGTGTTTATAGCGCGCAGCATTACCTTATTACCAAAACGCTCAAATTGAACTAAGTGCGTACCGCCTAACTGGCCACGGTCTAAGCCGATATCATTCGAACCCACACCATAAGGTAAACTATGCTGTAACAAGAAAGGAGCGTCTAGTTTGTCGATATCTAAGTAAAGTTTGCCGCTCGAATCATCGCTATAGAAGGCATAAAAACCGGGATGATGATTAAAACTGGCAGTAAATTCATCAATAGACTTAATTGCTGCGTGTGCTTGGGTTATCATACACAGTAGCAAAGTGGTTACAGTTTGAGTAAAGCACGTTATTTTTCTCATGGCTGCTCTTTGTTATTTATGGTTTTGAGGCTTAACCCCAGTTGTATATGAAATCGTATACAATTTACAGCCTTTCAAGACGAATTACAGCGCAGTTTATGGCACCTCTCACACTATTTATTGCCATAAACACAAGGTGATCAGGATTTAAAAAATGCGTAGACTCCCTCCGGTGTTAATTGAAGATGGTTGTTCTCGTGAGTTGGTTTCTCTAATCCGAACCATTCTCGCGGCATGTAAAGAAATATCGTTCCGTGTTGGCCAAGGTGCACTTTCAGGTGTATTAGGTTCAACCTTAGATGAGAACATTCAAGGTGAAACGCAAAAGAAGCTCGATGTACTTTCAAATCAACTATTGAAAGATATTTTGCTTGAATCTGGCTATGTCAAAGCTATCGCTTCTGAAGAAGAAGATTACACCGTCGCCGGCAATCCAAAAGCGAACTATATTGTCGCTTTCGATCCGTTAGATGGTTCATCCAATACCGACATTAATTCACTAGTTGGTACTATTTTCTCTATTATGGAAGCGCCTGAAGGTTCAGATCCTAGCGATCCTGCGATCTTTATGCAGCCGGGTCATAAACAAGTTGCAGCGGGCTATGTGTTATATGGCCCATCAACCATGTTAGCGCTATCAACCGGCAAGGGAACTCGCTTGTTTACGCTGGACAAAACACACGGTAGCTTCCTACTCACGCAAGACTTTGCAGCCATTCCAGAAGACACCAAAGAGTTTGCCATCAACGCTTCAAACCAACGCCATTGGACCCCTGCAATGCAAAACTACATTGCCGATCTACTTGAAGGTGAAACGGGACCGCGTGGTAAAAACTTCAATATGCGCTGGATTGCGGCAATGGTTGGCGATGTTCACCGCGTATTATGCCGTGGTGGACTATTCACTTACCCAGAAGATCGTAAAGATCCAAACAAGCCATTTAAACTTCGCCTACTTTACGAAGCCAATCCAATGGCGATGCTTGTCGAGCAAGCTGGCGGTATTGCCCACACAGGTCGTGAACGCATTTTGGATATTCAACCTGAAGAAATACACCAACGCGTTGGTGTTATCTTAGGCTCAAAGCATGAAGTTGAAGCGTGCCTTGCTTATCATAAGTGATCTATTTTGAAGCGAGGAAATAGCTCGTTTCACACAGGAAAAAGGTGCCATTGGCACCTTTTTCACATTAAATAGTGGTATAACTCGTCTCAACGGGCACATCGGGATCAGCGCCCCATTCACTCCACGAGCCGTCATATACCGTCAACTGTTTATAACCTAGCTCGTCAGCCACCAGCGCTAAAATACAAGCTGTAACACCTGAGCCACAAGAGAATATCAGAGGCTTAGTTTTATCTTTTGATAAGTCGCTATACAGCACTTCAAGCTCGGTGAGAGGTTTAAAGCAGCCATCGGCATTTAACAAACTCGTATATGGTAGGTTTTTACTTTTAGGCACATGGCCGCTGCGCATATCTGCACGAGGTTCTTGCTCTTCACCAGTAAAGCGTTTTGCACCTCTAGCATCAAATAGATAACTCAGTTCAGCGTCAATATTACTAACCACAGCGGCTTTATCAACAAATGCTGTTTCATCATATGCAGCGACAAAGTTTCCCGCTTGTTGGGCTTGTGCGTATGCTTGACTCAAAGGATATTGTTTTTCACACCAAGCAGGTAATCCGCCATCCAGTACATAGACTTGTTTATGACCCATCATTTTGAGCATATACCAAGCTCTGGCAGCGCTAAACATACCCTTATCATCGTAAGCGATTAACACATCATTTTGGTTGATACCAAGCTGTCGCATTTCTGCTTGAAATTGAGCTGGACTGCAGCACATGTTGGGGGAGGTAGCATGGGGATTAGCCAACGCGCCACTAATATCAAAACGCAGCGCACCTTGGATGATTGCAGGAGCGTTGTAAGGGCCAGACTGACCCGGTTTCACAATGCCAGCATCCAATACTTTCACTTTGCCAAGATTTGCAAAGAGCCAATCCCTATCGACCACGTGCTTCATGCTATTATTTTCCTTCGGGTCTGCGCACGACCTCTATTATTTCCGTTGTTGAAATTGATGGGGTACGCTCTAAGTAAACCACATCACAGATATCGTTATACATATCAAACTTGTCTTTCCAATCATCACCCATCACCAGAACATTGGCATCAAAGTCTTTGATATACTGTGCTTTTAGCTCCAGAGATTCCTCCACAAACACCTCATCGACAAATTGCAATGAGCTAATGATCTTTAGACGATCTGCAATTGAGTATATTGGATTTCTACCTTTTTTCGCAAAGTTAAGCTCATCTGATGAAATCCCCACAATGAGATAATCACCCAGTGCTTTCGCTCGTTCTAAAATATTAACATGACCAACGTGGAATACATCAAAGGTTCCAAATGTGATAACTTTTTTCAACTTGGCTCTCTTTTTAAGCAGCACGGTTTGAGTTGTAACTCATTTTGGTATTTATTTGTCTCTAAAACCGTGACGAAATTTAAGATAATTTGGCTATTAGATTACAGGACTAAGCAATAAAATTCAGCTTTTTCTTTACTCAATCAGGTTGAGATCTTTAATACAAAATAACAACATAGAAACAGATTTTCCTACACGCTTTTGCTATCGAGACTACAATTTGATGACTTCACTTCGCATCGGTGCTAAGCGTGCCAAAACTTGATTTTGTACAGAGTGAGCAATCCCAACCTCATTCATTGCGTTGATCAAGAGATCAACCACCCGATTAAAGTCAGACTCACTAATAGCCATGCCAGTGTGGATCTGCACCATGCTATCACCTTCATAATCACAAGGGCCATCTAAGGTATCGCATAGGTGAGTGATAAACCCTTCACGAAAGTGCCTAACATTGGACTCTCTAAAATACGGTAAAATAACGTCATCATTGCCAATCTGTTTAATAAACGCATCTACTAGCTTTTCTGCGCCAACGCTTCCACCTATTTGCTCATACAGGGAGGTTTGTGGGGTTGAAGCACTACACGCCACGAGGAAAAGCAAGATTGCCGTTAGTGGAAGCCATTTCATTTAAAAGTACCCCGTAACAGATAGATACCAACCCGTTTGAGAAGGTTGCCCTGCGATTTTTCCAAGGTCTAGCCATGCCGCCGTAACACTCACTGACTTATTCGGGATCCAAGCGACAAATACATCTTTCCAATCTGATTCACCAAGCCCAAGGTTGTTGGATTTTTGGCGGTACTCTGCACCGACAGCCCAATGCCTAGATAAAAACACTGCACTGCTGGCTTCTAGTTGCCAAGGCGCACTATCGTTAGCTCCACCATAACCTAGTATGCCAAGTTGATTAGCCCGAGAATGTCTCAGCGTAATATTCCAGAACCAGTTATAACCGCTTACAGCGCCCAAATGCAGTTTGCTTGCAGCTAAGTAATAATCCGTTCCTGAGTCATCTTCAGCGCCGAGCAAATTGGCAACCGTAGCATCATCCAAGGACTTATGCTGAATACCAAAGCTCAATTGTGGATATTTACTGTAGACAATATCGCCATATAGCCGTACCTTGGCACCGACAATATCTTGCTCAATATCAAGATTAAGCGCATCCACATCGAAGTTTTGCCGAGCGAAACTTAACTCTACGCGATCGAATAAGTTGGCTTGAACGCCACACACATCGAGCTGGTAGTCTTTCAGACTAGCTCGGCTGCAAAACCCGCTGGCCGACCATTCATCTTCCGAAGCATATCCAGCAAGCTGCGCCCACGGCACAATGCCACCACCGGCACTACCTTCAACCTGTGATACCCCAGGAGTCGCTAGTAACTTTCCTGTTGCGGCGTAAGTTGGCCCGCATAGTAATAAGCACAGGGCAAAAACATTAGCCCACTTCATTATATCTCCCCAGCCACAGGTCAAAGTCAGCGGCTTTCAGCGGCTTACTTAGATAGTAACCTTGTGCATAATCACACTGCATTGACTCAAGTAGCTCAAGCGATGCCTTGTCTTCAACGCCTTCCGCAACCACGCTAAAACCAAGTTGGTGACCAAGCGTGATGGTGGAGCGCACAATAAATTGGTCTTTTTCCGATTGGGCGAGCTTTAAAATAAATACCTTGTCGAGTTTCAGCTCATCAATAGGTAACATTTTTAATCGACCAAGGGAGGTTTGACCCACGCCATAATCATCAAGTGAGACCTGTACGCCAAGCTGTTTGAGCGCTTGGAGAACCGCAATGCCTTTTTCCTCATTCTCAATCATGTCTCGCTCAGTAAGCTCTATGGTGATCAACTCAGGTTTGACGTTATATGTGTCTAGTAGCGTCTTAAGATGAGACAAGAAGTTTTTATCTGCAATGTCTTGTGCCGATACATTAATAGCCGCCTTGATACGTTCACCTTGACGTACCCAGTTAGCAACTTGAGACACCACGGTTTTTACTACCCACTGAGTTAACTCAACAATCAAACCTGATTGCTCGGCAAGATCGATAAATAGTTCGGGCGACACCCATTCACCATTTTTACGTTGCCAACGAATAAGAGACTCAACCTTGTCAATACGATTGGTTTTCATATTTAGCTTTGGTTGATAGGTCATAAAAAGCTGACCATCGTCGTTGGCGATAGCGTGTTTTAGTTCATCAATAATTTGCAGGCGCTCTAGATGGGCTTCATCTTCACCTGATTGATAGTAGTAAACATCATGGCCATCGTGCGCCGCAGTATCAACTGCGATCAAAGCCCGGCGAACGACATCCTCAGGAGTATGCGCTTGTTTGGGGTAATGCACCACGCCGATACTAAAGTGGAGCGAAATATCTAACCCCTGCACAGTATAAGGTTTACTCAAGCCTTGATTTAGCATTTCAGCACATTCAACAATACCGAGCACAGCACTTTGCGGATCGGCGCACGCACTCGCGGGGTGTGCAACTAAAAACTCATCGCCGCCAAGCCTAACATTCAATCCGCCTTCAGCAGTATTAATCTCCGCTATCCGGTTCGCTACGGCTTTAATACAATCATCTCCTACCCGAGGGCCGAGTTTGTCGTTGATATGGCGTAACCCCTTTATGTCTATGGCAATAAAATAATATTCAGCGCCGCCACTGAGCATGTAATGCAACTTATCCAAAGCCGCATTACGATTAAAAAACCCTGTTAAATGGTCATGACTAGCTTGAAAGCGGATCTGCTCCTCACGCTCTTGAATGTCTTCACCCATATCATTAAAAGCATCAACAAGCTGGCAAATTTCTTGGGTCGGTCGAGCCTCTTCGAGTTTGGCGGAGTAATCTCCTCTTGCAAAGCATTTTGCCAACTCAGTAAGCTTACTAAGCGGTGCAGTAAGGTTTTTGGCAACAATACCACTGGTAATAAAACCAATAAGAATAGTACCGAGAGAGAGTAAAATAATGGTCAACACCATTTTATCGAATTCTTGATATTGAGTAGTTAAATCCGCGCTAAGTACCAAACTTACCGGGTTACTATCAAGAGAAGGTAAGTTCACCTCTGCACTTTCGTATACCGCATACTGACTAAACCAACGCGTTGTTTTTTGCGCCGCTAGGAAAGTAAATAAATCGCTACCAAGCGCAAGTGCAGGCAACGAGCTTGCTTTCAGGTTGTCAGCAACCCCAACAAAGCTTGTTTCCATTCCTGTAAGGTCTTTAAGCTCCGCAGCGACAGCTGTGCCTACTTCAAAGCCAATAATTGAGTATGCAATAGTTCTGGGCGCCCGAACAGGCAAAATAATCACTTGATACAACTGCTCACTAAGCACCACAAAAGCTGAGTGCTCAGTATGGCTTTGCAAAGCTTGCATCCAAGTTCTGGTGTCGCTAGGAAAGTCTAACCCTTCCCTATTAGCGGAGATCAGGTCACCTTTCACATCTAACAGCAGCATTAAGTCGGCATCAATACGGCGAGAGTGATTAAGCAAAACACTGCTGATAGTCTGTGCATCCCTCGTCGCCACCGCTTGTTTAAAGCCAAAATCAGAGGTGAGTACGGTGGCTGCAGTGACTAATAACTGCTCTCGCGATTTTAAATATTGCTGATAAACATTTTGCGCCACTTGAATTTTTCTTTGTACTTGCGCTTCATTGAATTTACTTGTGGACCACCAAAAACTTGCCAAGCTCATCCCTGCTGTTACTAAGATAAGCAAGATACAAAGACTGATTATTTTATTTTTAAAGCTGTTATTCATTCATGTTGTCCAAAGCGCTCGCCAAAGGTATTACGCGGCGCTGGATAAGTTGTTTTTATTGTTACGGACATTGGCGCCATTGTGTTCACTATTTGAACGGTTTGCCGACTGTCTATGTCATTATCTTGATAAGGATGCCACACCGTTACTTGCTTTGTAGAATTCGGCAAAGTCACCAATCCATTCGCATCAGATACCAATACTTGCTTGTCATCTGCAATATAAATATAGCCCACCATAGAGTCGTGAATGTTACAACCTAATACCACTACACCAGCGTTTTCAAACTTAAGCGGTTGATTTGGCGTGCCAGCGTATAGCTTTAGCTCAAAAGGTTTTACCGCAGAAAACGAATAAACGTGATGACGGATATCATCGCTATTGGGAAAATTAACCAATTGTCCTTTTTGGATGGTGAGGATGAAAGGAACAAATTGTTTATTGATTTGATCCATAACAGCCACATCGTTTGCTATAGCCTCGACAGGCTCGTTTATCAACTCAACAACTGCGTGCTGCAAGGGCTTGCCTTTGCCATCAAGCACAGTTAATTGCCCTGCATTTGCAAAGTTTAAATCTAAAAGAAATAAAAAACAAAAACTTAGTGGGAGCAGAACAGACGTTCGCATATCTGGCTCTATTTTTTGCAACAATTAGGTTAAGTAAAAGAGACCTTGCAATGAAAAGCAAGTGAATTGAGGAAATTGCCCTAATAAACGTGTTTATCAGAGCAATTGAAAAGGAATTAATCTATTAAACCGTACTGCTTATCAAGAATATCAATAACTTCTTGGCGAGGATCTGCAGGGATCGTTAGCTCACGACCAACGATTTTACTTGCGATCCCAACGTAAGTTTCGCTCACTGACATCATTACAGCTTCTGGCAATAGATAGTCGCGAGCAAGTGCTTCACGCTCAGGCATACGATCTTTATTCAGCAGTACATCGCTATCTGGTACGTTATTTATCAATAGCTGGCGGAAACCTTCTTTTGAGTTTTCAACGATCTTACCATCGCGATAAGCTGGGCCATCCCAAATACGTGACGAGTCAGGCGTACCCACTTCATCAATGTAAATTAGGCGCTCTTGGCCGTCTTTATCTTCAACGTAACCAAACTCAAATTTAGTATCTACAAAGATCTGATCAAGCTTCTCAAGCTCTTTACTGATCAGGGCAAAGCCCTCGGTTAGCAACTGCTCGTATTTATCCACATCTGCCGCAGATTTAAAGTTGAACGCCGCAAGATTATCTTCGATGTTTTTACGAGAGATGTTTACGTCATCCACTTCTGGTACGTCTGCTAAACCTTTGATGATCCCTTTGGTTGATGGTGTGATTAAGACATTATCTAGTTTTTGATTGGCCTCTAAACCTTCTGGTAATTGCAAGCCACAAAACTCCCTTACGCCCTTTGCGTAATCGCGCCACATACTGCCGGTAATATATTGACGCGCAATCGCTTCAACTCTTACCGTACTGGCTTTACGCACAATCCAAACATAAGGATGTGGAATATCAACAATGTGATTACCTGCAAGGCCAGCTTTATCAAAAAGTGAAAACCAATGTGAAGCAACGCTGTTAAGCGCAATGCCCTTACCCGGTACACCGTTAAGACCATTTTCACCTTGCCAAATACAATCAAATGCTGAAATACGGTCTGAAATGACCATAATTGCCAGCTCTGTACCAACCGGGACTTGATAGCCTTTTTCTTCAATTAAACGTGCACTGTCGGCGTCGGTTAACCAATAAACTGAACGTACTTTACCACTGTGAACCGCACCTTTAGTGCGAATTGGAAGATCGTCATTAACGTCTAAAACTTTGTAGCTACTCATTGTTACTCCAATGACAGGATGCGCCTTGCTAAAGGGCACAAAATAATGAGGGGGTTAGGGTCGCTATAATAGTCGAGCTGAACAAAAATCACAATTTAACTTACACGCTTGTTGTTGAGCTTAACTTGGTTTTGCTTTAGTCATTCTTGTTATACCATCACAATATTATTTACCAGCGTTGAGGCGTTATGCTTACGATATCTCAATTACAGTTTACATGGCCTAAGTCGAGCACTGCGGTGCTAACCATACCTAAGCTACATATCGCCCGAGGTGAACACGTGTTTTTACATGGTCCAAGCGGCAGCGGTAAATCGACTTTGCTTGGATTGATTGCCGGCACCTTGGATTGCCAGCAGGGAGTAATTGAAATTGCAGGTACAAACGCGAGCGCACTGAGCCGTGGCCAACGAGATAAGTTTAGAGCCGACCATATAGGTACTATTTTTCAGAACTTTAATTTGTTGCCCTATTTGTCGCCTATTGAAAACGTTACCCTTGGCTGCGAATTTTCCAAAAAGCGCAGGCAAAACATCTCCTCGCAGAATAAGTCGCTTGAGCAGGAAGCTAAACTTCTGCTTTCTGATCTTGGTATAGACGAGCACACTCAGCAGCGCAGTGTCGCGGAGTTAAGTATTGGCCAACAGCAGCGCGTAGCCGCCGCTCGCGCATTTATTGGCAGGCCCGAAATCATTATTGCCGATGAGCCAACCTCAGCCCTCGATGCCGACAGCCGTGATGGATTTATTAAATTACTCTTTAGCCAAGCCGCAGTTTACAGTGCATCTATTCTCTTTGTCAGTCACGACAAAAGCTTAGCGCCGTTATTTGATAGGCAAATAAGCTTACCTGATTTACAACAAGGAGCACCGCTATGCTAATCAAACTTGCGTGGAAAAGTACGCTAAACCGAAAAGCCAGCGTTGCCCTAACTCTAGTGACAATTGCAATTAGTGTCATGTTACTGCTGTCGGTTGAGCGTGTACGCCAAGACGCAAAATCTAGCTTTGCGAACACTATTTCTGGCACTGACTTAATTGTCGGTGCACGTACTGGTGATATTCAGCTTTTGCTTTCAAGCGTATTTAGAATTGGTCACGCCAATAATGCCATACAATGGCAAAGTTACGAGTATATCAAGGCGCAGCGCGGTGTTGCTTGGAGCATTCCCATTAGTTTAGGCGATAGTCACAAAGGCTTTGCTGTGCTGGGCACTGATACAAGTTACTTCAGTCATTATCAATACGCTAAAAAACAACACCTCACCTTTGCCGCTGGTCGACCATTTCACAATAGCCAAGAAGTGGTGCTTGGGGCTATGGTCGCAAAAAAGCTGGGTTATCAACTGGGACAAAAAATCGTCATTTCTCATGGCATGGGCAATACCAGTTTCCATCATCATGATGACAATCCGCTGGTTATTTCTGGCATTTTGGCAGCTACAGGAACGCCTGTAGATAAAACGCTACATGTGCCGTTAAGTGCCATTGAGAGCATGCATAGCTCAGGCCACAGCAAGCCATCTCGAATAGTTGCACGAAAACAAGATGCAACGCACCATGAGCATGAGCATGAGCATGAGCATGAGCATGAGCATGAGCATGAGCATGAGCATGAGCATGAGCATGACAGTAAAAACAATAATGCTCTAGTTCACAACCTCGACTCCAAACCCGGTGATTTAATTGGCTCGACAAAGCAAATCACTGCATTTTTACTTGGCTTTGATTCACCGCTCTATACCCTCCAAGTGCGCAGAAATATTAATCAGTATAAAGGCGAGCCTTTGCTGGCAATTATGCCAGGGGTGACATTAAGAGAATTATGGGAAATGCTAGATATTGTCGAAAAAATCTTGCTTCTCATTACCCTTGCAGTGGTGTTGATAAGCTTGCTCGGCATGTTAACCTCATTGCTCGCCACGTTGAACCAAAGGCGTCGAGAACTTGCTATCCTGCGCTCCGTTGGTGCGCGGCCTTGGCATATCTTTACGCTCCTCATCAGCGAAGCAATTTTTATCACCGTGTTAGGATGTATTTTCGGTGTTGCGCTTTTTTATGCCTTGCTCATTGCTGCCCAATCCGGCCTACAAAGTCAATTTGGCGTAGTCCTAAATATCTCGGCGCTCTCAACCTATGAACTCATGCTACTAAGCGTTATTATAGGTGCAGGTACTTTGATAGGCGCAATTCCTGCCGCCCGTGCTTATTTTTACTCGCTTGCCGACGGCATGCAAATTAAAACCTAAGAGGATCAAGATGCAGTTAACCGCACGAACTCACGTTTTTTACTTCATTGCATTCATCGCTGCGATGATATTCAGTGGTATCGCAAGCGCGGCACCTCCTAAGGAGATATTTTGGGAAGATCTAATTCCAAAAGGGCATGTCCAGATTAGCAATCAAGATGCGGCAAGCCATGATGGCGCCGAACAAAATTGGGTGCAGCCTGACTTAGATGCCCCAGTCGTCAAAGAACTAGACGGTCAACTGGTGAGTTTACCCGGCTTTGTCGTGCCACTTGAAGGTGACAGCGAAGTCATCACCGAATTCCTGTTGGTTCCCTACTTTGGTGCTTGTATTCACGTGCCGCCGCCACCACCGAACCAAATTGTTCATGTCAAAATCAAAGGCGGTGTTCCGATTGAGAGCCTGTATGATGCAATCACTGTCAGTGGTACGATTAAGGTTTCTACTTGGAAAGGCGACATCGCGCAAACAGGTTATATGATGGAAGCCAAAGGCGTCGCGCCATTTGAGTTGTAGTACTATTTTGTCTTGCTTATATCTATTGTCTTAATTAAGTGCTCTATTTTGAGGCGAGAAAATCTTGCCAATAACACTGCTATCGCCAAGGTACCCACATCGATGTAGGCGAGGCAAAAATTTCTTATTTAGTTGCTCTAAATAAGAAATTTTAACGCTGTCAGCGTCAGGTTTATTCTTTCAAATTGAGCAAGAATTTAGGCTAATTAGAATTATTTTTGCTGCACAAATAATTTGCCCCCGCACAAGTGCGGGGGCAAATGAGTATACAGCTTACTGAAGCATAGCGCTTAGTTCGTTGAAGGCAGCTCCATAATACCGTCAATCTCAATTTGTGCACCTTTTGGTAGTTCTTTTACACCAATAGCAGCACGAGCTGGGTATGGCTTTCTAAAATACTGAGCCATTATCTCATTTACCGTTGCGAAGTTGCCCAAATCAGTTAGGAAGATATTAACCTTAACCATATCTTGTAACTCGCCACCAGCCTCTTCACATACTGCGATAAGGTTTTTGAATACTTGGTGCGTTTGCTCTGCAAAATCTTCAGAAATAAATTCCATCGTCTCTGGTACCAATGGAATTTGGCCAGATAAGTAAACCGCAGTACCAACTTTTACCGCTTGGTTGTAAGTGCCAATTGCCGCTGGCGCTTTATCTGTTGAAATAATTGCTTTGTTCATTAATGTTCCTTTATTTTTTACGATACACGCGTTGCACGTCTGGCATTACTCGAATTCGGCGCATAATATCAGCGACATGAATTCGGTTTTTCACGGTAACACCTAAATCAATCACGTATAAATTACTTTCTTTTTCGTCCGTTGCGATTTCTACAATGTTAGCTTGAGTTGTCGCAACAACATTGGTTAATTTAGCCAGCGCCCCTTGGTGGTTAATAATTTCCACACGCAGCGCTGCTATGTATTCTTTCTCTGGGTTGTCTTCCCACTTCACGACGAAATACTTCGAACGCTCGTTGCGCCAACCTTTGATATTTTTACATTCTTGGCGGTGAACCATTAGGCCTTTACCTTGGCTCATATATGCTGTGATAGCGTCACCCGGCACAGGACGACAGCATTTAGCATAGGTTACTAACATGCCCTCTGTTCCGATTATCGCGGCTTTAGCACGTTTAGCAATATCTTCTACCGCATTATCATCTTGCAGTAAACGTTTCGCTATCAACACACTCATGATATTGCCACAGCCAATCTCAACCAACAGCTCCAACAAGGTATTGAGGTTATGTTCTTCAAGTACATTGTCGATTTGCTCTTGGGCAATATCATCTAGCTTATACTCACCCAGTGCCGAATCGAGCAAACGACGGCCCAGTTGGATCGCTTCTTCTTCTTGTTGGCTCTTGAGGTAATTGCGGATCCCAAGACGTGCCTTACCCGTTACCACAAAGTTCAGCCAAGTCGCGTTAGGGTGTGCACCTGAGCTGGTAATAACCTCGATAGTTTGGCCGGTATCCAGCGCTTTACTCAATGGATAAGGCTTGCGGTTTACACGAGCACCTACACAGGTATTACCCACATCGGTATGCACGGCATAGGCAAAATCTACCGCCGTTGCGCCCATCGGTAACTCGACAATGCGGCCATCTGGCGTAAAGACGTAAATTTCTTCTGGGAATAATTCGGTTTTAACGTTTTCCACAAATTCAAAAGACGAGCCTGCGCTTTGCTGCAGTTCAAGCAAGCTTTGCATCCACTGACGCGCACGCTGCTGCGCGGTATGGCCTGCATTATCTCCAGACTTTTTATACATCCAGTGCGCTGCTACCCCTTTATCCGCCATATGATCCATATCATGAGTGCGAATCTGGATTTCTACCGGAATACCGTGCGGACCTACCAACGACGTATGAAGGGACTGGTAACCATTGGTTTTCGGTACGGCAATATAGTCTTTAAAGCGAGTTTCAATTGGCTTATATAAATTATGCGCAACGCCTAGCACACGGTAACAAGTATCCAGGTTGTCGACATTAATCCTAAAAGCGTAAATGTCCATTACCTCGTTAAACATCAACTCTTTATTCAGCATCTTGCGGTAAATGCTATATAAGTGCTTTTCACGGCCTTTTACAGAGCCTTGAATACCCGCTTCTTCCAGTCTAGATTCAATTTCAGACTGAATATTGCTGATCACTTCTTTACGATTACCACGTGCTTTGGCGACTTCTGAACGTAATGCACGATAGCGCATCGGGTATAACGCCTGAAATCCGAGATCCTCTAACTCATTTTTAATATCATGAATACCAAGGCGGTTTGCAATTGGCGCATAGATCTCTAGTGTTTCGCGGGCAATTCGACGACGCTTGTCAGGACGCAAAGCGCCTAGCGTTCGCATATTGTGCGTTCTGTCTGCAAGTTTAATAAGAATGACACGAATATCCTGCGTCATCGCCATGATCATCTTACGATAGTTTTCGGCTTGGAACTCTTTTTTATCTTTGAAGCTCAGTTTATCGAGTTTTGACACCCCTTCCACCAACTCAGCGACCGTATCGCCAAAGATCTCCGCTAAGTCGTTTTGGCTAAAGTCTGTGTCTTCAATAACATCGTGCATAAGCGCAGCCATGAGTGTTTCATGGTCAAGCTTCATGCTCGCAAGGATCTGGGTTACTTCTACTGGGTGAGTAATATAGGGCTCACCGCTAGAGCGCGTCTGTCCCTCGTGTGCCTCACGGGCCACGACATAGGCTTTTTGCACCAAATCGACGTCTTCTGGTGACAAATATTCTGAGATTTTCTTTTTGAGGCCTTCAAACAGATACATTCACACTCCAATGTTTCAGAGAAGCTATACTCGATGAGTATAAAACGGGTTACAAGCTAGTTACTTAAGAATATACGATGAAACACCAGCAATGCCAATGAACAATTTATGCTACTTGTTAGGAAGTTAAAGGCGTTACGCGTTGTGTAATTTGCTGGTGATTTATATCAATTTGCTTAATTTCGATTGCTATAAAACAATAATGCCAGCAAAAAAGCTGGCATTATTGAATCTAGACAGTAGTTGGATTAGCGATTGCCACCAACGATTGCAGCTACTGCAGCAAGCTCTGCTGCTTCTTGGTGTTGCTGCTCTTCACGGTCGATAATATCAAGCGAGTCAGTGGTGACAAAACCTTGCTCAATTTCACGTAGCGCGATTACGGTTGGCTTGTCGTTTTCAGCATCAACCATAGGGTCTTTACCGCCTACAGAAATTTGGCGAGCGCGACGCGCTGCTACTAAAATCAAGTCAAAGCGGTTACCAATTTTATCTACTGCATCTTCTACAGTTACGCGAGCCATCGAAGCACTCCAAATTCAGTTCATTATGCAAAAGGCTAGTTTACTGTATGTCTAGCCTTTCGCCAAGTATTGATGGTTAAAAAGTAATTATTTTAGCAAGTCGGCGATAAGTGCTTGATGACGGATAGACTGTGCTTGTTGCTCAAGTCTTGCGGCAATCACAATATGCTCGAGTTCACCACGTGTTTGCTCAAAGTCATCATTGACTAGAATATAGTCAAACTCGTTATAGTGTGAGCTTTCTGATTTCGCCTCAGCCATACGGCCTGCAATTACTTCTTGAGAGTCTTGACCACGACCATTTAGGCGTTTTTCTAGCTCCGCAGTTGAAGGAGGTAAAATAAAAATGGTCTTTACTTCAGGCATCAACTCACGTACCTGACGCGCCCCCTGCCAATCGATATCTAAAAACACATCAATACCAGCGGCAAGTTGATCTTCTATCGCTTGTTTTGAAGTGCCGTAATAATTTTCGAATACTTGCGCCCACTCGAAAAAGTCACCTTTGTCGATCAATTGCTTAAACTCATCGACAGAAACAAAGTGATAATGCACACCATTTTCTTCGCCCGGACGAGGTGCTCGTGTGGTATGAGACACCGACACTTTAATGTCGTCGTGCTTTTCCAGTAGCGCTTTAATTAAACTTGATTTACCCGCACCAGAAGGTGCAGAAAGGATAAACAGATTACCGCGTGTAGCTGATGTCATAGTCGTTCTCAACAATAAATACCGGCCGAGTAATATTGGTTTACTCAAGTCTGCCGCAGTGCTAAAAGCGGGCATTATACCGAGTAAAGTAATAAGAATACACTAGGGATCAAAACAAGGAAAAATCGAGGAATAAATTCAGCGTTGTGAGTAACCCAGAAACCTATCACTGTGCTAAATTTATTCCTCTAAAACGGAGTGTTATTTCGCCGCGTGAAGCGGCTCCTACCAGAATATTAACCCAGTTGGAGCGAGCTCACCTGGCGAACTCTTAACCGCTCGCCGCATGAAGCATCTCCTACCAGAGTATTCACCCGTAGGAGCGAGTTCATCTCGCGATCTTTTAACAGCTCGCCGCGTGAAGCGGCTCCTACCAAAATATTAACCCAGTTGGAGCGAGCTCATCTCGCGATCTTTTAACCACTCGCCGCGTGAAGCGGCTCCTACCAGAATATTCACCCCGTAGGAGCGAGTTCATCTCGCGATCTTTTCACTGCTCGCCGCGTGAAGCGGCTCCTACCAAAATATCAACCCAGTTCGAGCGAGCTCATCTCGCGATCTTTTAACCGCTCGCCGCATAAAGCACCTCCTACCAGAATATTCACCCCGTAGGAGCGAGTTCATCTCGCGATCTTTTCACTGTTCGCCGCGTGAAGCGGCTCCTACCAGAATATTCCCCCCGTAGGAGCGAGTTCACCTGGCGATCTTTTAACTGCTCGCCGCATAAAGCATCTCTTACCAGAGTATTCACCCGTAGGAGCGAGCTCATCTCGCGATCTGTTTAAAGCAAATCAGCTACGCTGCTACGTACTTCTTCAGGCCATACCCCAACTTGTATCTGACCAATGTGCTGCTTTTGCAACAGCAACATCACTAAACGCGATTGGCCAATACCACCTCCTATGGTTTGTGGTAATTCACCCCCGACTAACTGTTGGTGCCAATCTAGGCTCAAACGTGCTTCGTCATCGGTTAATTTAAGCTGTCTTGCAAGTGAGTCAGGGCAAACACGAATACCCATTGATGAGATTTCAAAAGCGTCTTCTAGCACAGGGTTCCAAACCAAAATATCACCGTTAAGCCCTTGATATTTATCGCACGTTGGCGTTGACCAGTCGTCATAATCCGGCGCGCGAACGTCATGGATCTTACCGTCACCAAGCTCCCCACCAATACCAATTAAAAATACCGCGCCATATTCTTGAGCAATCGCTTTTTCACGTTGCTTGGCTGTGAAATCTGGATACATAGTGCGTAATGCTTCACTGTGCACAAACGTAATTTTCTCAGGGAGGAATGCCGCAATACCAAACTCATCCTCAACCACTTTTTCCGTTGCTTTAATTGAGCGATAAAGGGTTTCAACTGTTTCTTTTAATTTTGCCAGCGAACGCTCAGTGTTTTCGCAAATCACCTTTTCCCAGTCCCACTGATCCACATAGACAGAATGGATTGGCGATAGCTTATCTTCGTCAGGGCGTAGCGCTTTCATGTGCGTATAGAGGCCTTCTCCTTTAGCAAAGCCATAATCGCCTAGTGTTTTACGCTTCCACTTAGCAAGTGAATGCACTACCTCAAACTGCGCATCCGGTAGCGTTTTCACTTTTACTTGTACCGCCTGCTCGTGGCCACTTAGGTTGTCTTGAATACCGTCGCCCAAACGCGCCAAAATAGGTGCTTGTACTTCAACTAAACCCAATTGCTCGGTTAGCTGTGCTGAAAATACTTGTTTTACTCGTGCTATCTGTTTTTGTGTCTCTTGATACTTGCTCAACATGGTTAGGTCCTCATTCCCGAATTTGTCGTTTTGTTGAGTCTATATTTAAAGAAATAGACACAAACATCAATAACCCTCAACAAAAACACCTTTACACAATTATTTTCATCAAAAATATGCTATAAATTTTATATAAACGATAATTGCTAATGGATATTTACATGGAAAATTATGAGATCGACAATCTGGATAGATCCATCCTTCATGCTTTAAAAGAAAATGCACGAACGCCCTATGCGGAATTAGCAAAAAGATTTGCTGTTAGCGCCGGTACCATCCATGTTCGGGTAGAAAAAATGAAGCAAGCGGGGATCATTGAGGGAACTCAAGTGAGCATTAATGCCAAACGACTTGGTTATGATGTCTGCTGTTTTATCGGAATAAATCTAAAACACGCTGGCGACTACCCAGGAGCCATTGCACGTTTAAAAGAATTTGAAGAAGTTGTCGAGGCCTACTACACCACGGGCAATTACAGCATTTTTATCAAAGTGATGGCGCGCTCCATCGACCACCTTCAAGATGTGCTTATTAATAAAGTGCAAACCATTGAGTCTATCCAGTCAACCGAAACACTAATCTCACTGCAAAACCCAATTCAGCGCACCGTTATGCCCTAGCTTCTTTTTTGTTATAATCGCGGGAATTTTTTGATTAGAGTAGTAAGTAGATGGCTGAGAATAGATTCCATCGTGTAAAAAGCGTATTAGATAGACGCCAAACCGACCTCACTGTGTGCCTAGATGAAGTACATAAGCACCATAATCTGTCAGCGATAGTACGTACCGCAGACGCGGTTGGCTGTCACCACGTACACGCAGTATGGCCACAAGATCAAAGACGGTTAACAAACAATACCTCAGGCGGAAGCAAAAATTGGGTTGAAACCCATATGCATGAGGATATCGACCAAGCTGTTGCGACAATTCGTGAACAAAACCCAGGTGTACAATTATTAGCAACCAACCTTAGCGATAGCGCCGTTGATTTTCGTGAAATTGATTACACCAAACCTACCGCAATTATTGTCGGGCAAGAGCGTTTAGGGATCTCAGAGCGCGCACTTGAGCATGCGGATCAGCACATCGTGATCCCAATGCAAGGTATGGTGCAATCACTCAATGTGTCTGTTGCTGCAGCGCTTATTTTATACGAAGCGCAGCGCCAAAGAGATGCAGCCGGACTGTACAAACGTACAGATATGATGGATCCTGTGGTAAAACATAAGTTACTATTTGAAGGATGTCATCCAATCATTGCAACCCGCTGTCGCGAAAAAGGGCTACCTTACCCGGCACTTGATGAGCATGGTGAAATTGTTGCAGACGACGCTTTTTGGGACATTCTTAAGTTTACGCAGAAGTAATAAATAACGCGGATCGCGCTAGAGGATTAGCATGTCGACACCAAATTTGGCCACTTATCCAATCACCGAATTAAAAGGCGTAGGCCCAAAAGCAGCCGAGCGTTTGGCCAAACTTGGCATTCAATCAGTGCAAGACATGTTATTTCACCTTCCGCTGCGCTATGAAGATCGTGCGCGCACCTATCCTATCTGTGAGCTGCAAGCGCATAGCCATGTCAGCATTGAAGCCGAAATTGAACGCAGCGAAATCACGCAAGGCAAACGCCGCATGTTGGTGTGTTATGTTAATGATGGGACGGGGCGGATCGCGCTGCGCTTTTTCAACTTTAATGCGGCACAAAAAAATGCCATGCAAGCGGGCAAAGTGATCCGCTGTTTTGGTGAGGTTCGCCGTGGTCACTATGGCTTTGAAATGGCACACCCAGAATACAGCATCAAAGAGACGCGCTCTGCACCGACCGATCCGAGTCTTGCGACGCTTACCCCAGTTTATCCTACCACCGAAGGATTAAAGCAACTGAGCATTCGGGCAATTGCCGATCAAGCCGTTGAGTTACTGCGAAAATATGATGTACCAGACTATTTACCAGCTCAGTATCGGCCATCACAGCAAAGCTTAAAAGAAGCGCTGTTGTTACTGCACCGTCCACCACAGGAAGTGGATTTAGCGCAATTAGAGCTCGGGCAACACCCCGCGCAAGCACGCTTAGCGTTTGAAGAGTTATTGGCGCAAAACCTCAGCTTGCTTAAGCTCAGGCAAAAAGGCCAAGCGGTAAAAGCGGTTGCACTAGCGCCCACCAATCCACTTGAAGCCCAGTTTTTGTCGGCCTTGCCATTTGCCCCCACCAATGCCCAAAGCCGAGTAGTGGCAGAGATCAAAGGCGATTTACAACACCCCTACCCTATGATGCGGTTGGTGCAAGGGGATGTCGGCTCAGGAAAAACCCTTGTGGCAGCACTCAGCGCGTTAACGGCTATCGCACAGGGTTACCAAGTAGCACTGATGGCACCCACAGAGATCCTTTCCGAGCAACACGGCATCAACTTCCTTAATTGGTTTGAACCTATGGGTATAGAAACCGTATGGCTGGGTGGTAAAACCAAAGGCAAGGAACGCACTCATGCGCTGGAGCGAATTGCTTCAGGGCAAGCACAGATGGTGGTCGGCACCCATGCGTTATTCCAAGAGCAAGTACAGTTTTCTAATCTTGCGCTTATCATCATTGACGAGCAACATCGTTTTGGTGTGCATCAGCGCTTAGCGCTGAGAGAAAAGGGAAAGTTTGGCGATTGCTATCCACATCAGCTGGTGATGACTGCCACCCCAATCCCAAGAACTTTGGCGATGACCGCCTACGCCGACCTTGAAACCTCAATTATTGATGAGCTACCACCGGGCAGAACACCAATCACAACCGTCGCCGTGCCAGACACCAGACGCAATGAAGTGATCAAAAAAGTACAAAAGGCCTGTGTTGACGACAAACGTCAAGTGTACTGGGTATGCACCCTGATAGATGAATCGGAGGCGTTACAATGCCAAGCCGCAGAAGACACCGCCAAAGCACTTGCCGAAGCCTTGCCAGAGCTTAATATCGCGCTGGTGCATGGCCGTATGAAAGCCCAAGAAAAGCAGGCCATTATGGACGAATTTAAACAGGGTCATACTCATGTGCTGGTTGCCACTACCGTAATTGAAGTAGGTGTGGATGTACCCAACGCTAGCCTTATTATCATTGAAAACCCTGAACGCTTGGGTCTGGCACAACTGCATCAGTTGCGCGGCCGTGTTGGTCGCGGACAAATCGCATCACATTGTTTACTGCTTTACCATGCGCCACTTTCGGTCACTGCGCAAAAGCGTTTAGGGGTGCTTAGAGAAAGTAACGACGGATTTGTCATCGCTGAGCGCGACCTTGAGATCCGCGGTCCGGGTGAAGTGCTAGGCACAAAACAAACTGGATTGGCAGAGCTAAAAATTGCCGATCTTAGCCGTGATAAACATTTATTACCGCAAGTGAGAAGCCTGGCTTTTACCGTGCTTAAAAACCACAGCGATATTATTGACCCTATCATCTGGCGCTGGATGGGCGATAAGAGTGAGCTGGCCATGGCGTAAGCTTTAAGCTTTAAGCTTTAGATGGTATAAAGATCGCGAGGTAAACTCGCTCCTACACGGATAATTTGCTCCCATAGGCGAACACTTTGGTAGGAGCCACTTTATGTGGCGCGCAGTCAAGAGATCGCGAGATAAACTCGCTCCTACACGGGTAATTTGCTCCCATAGGTGAGCACTTTGGTAGAAGACGCTTTACGCGGCGAGCAGTTAACAGATCGCGAGGTAAACTCGCTCCTACACGGGTAATTTGCTCCCATAGGTGAGCACTTTGGTAGGAGCCGCTTTACGCGGCGAGCAGTGAAAAGAGCGCGAGGTAAACTCGCCCCTACACGGGTAATTTGCTCCCATAGGCGAACACTTTGGTAGGAGCCACTTTATGTGGCGAGCAGTGAAAAGATCGCGAGCTAAACTCGATCCTACACGGGTAACTTGCTCCCATAGGCAAACACTATGGTAGGAGCCACTTTATGTGGCGAGCAGTGAAAAGATCGCGAGGTAAACTCGCTCCTACACGGGTAATTTGCTCCCATAGGCGAACACTATGGTAGGAGCCACTTTATGTGGCGAGCAGTTAAAAGCGTGCGAGATAAACTCGCTCCTACACGGGTAATTTGCTCCCATAGGTGAACACTTTGGTAGGAGCCGCTTTACGCGGCGAGCAGTCAAGAGATCGCGAGGTAAACTCGCTCCTACACGGGTAACTTGCTCCCATAGGAGAACACTATGGTAGGAGCCACTTTATGTGGCGAGCAGTCAAGAGATCGCGAGATAAACTCGCTCCTATACGGGTAATTTGCTCCCATAGGCGAACACTATGGTAGGAGCCCTTTATGTGGCGAGCAGTCAACAGATCGCGAGATAAACTCGCTCCTACACGGGTAATTTGCTCCCATAGGCGAACACTATGGTAGGAGCCACTTTATGTGGCGAGCAGTCAAGAAATCGCGAGATAAACTCGCTCCTACACGGGTAATTTGCTCCCATAGGTGAACACTTTGATAGGAGCCGCTTTATGTGGCGCGCAGTTAACAGATCGCGAGGTAAACTCGCTCCTACACGAGAGTTTTGCTCCTGTAGGTGAACACTTTGGTAGGAGCCACTTTATGTGGCGAGCAGTGAAAAGATCGCGAGGTAAACTCGCTCCTACACGGGTAATTTGCTCCCATAGGCGAACACTATGGTAGGAGCCACTTTATGTGGCGAGCAGTGAAAAGATCGCGAGCTAAACTCGCTCCCACAAGCCCACAACTCTCTCATACAAAATAACCCATCGCGCTACGCTTGCTTCTTTTATCAAAGCTTGGCTACCATCTCTCTACATCAACTAAAAAAACTCAAAAATGAATCACTTACTACATGCTGCATGCACCTCATTTGCTGCTTGCGTAGCGTCAATCGCCTCTGCAAAAGCAATTTACCCAGATGTACCAGAGCAGATTAATCCATCTGCCAAATACGTTTTTTACTCTCATGGCTATATCGTTGAAGGTGATAATGAAACGCCTATTCATAAGCGCTGGGGTAAATATGACTTTCCAGCCATCAAACAAGCTTTAAGTGATGATGCCTATACGCTAATTGCTGAGCACCGACCTAAAGGCGTCGCACCAGAAACATACACAAAAACCCTAGTTAGCAAGGTCCGCAAATTACTGGACGTGGGCGTCAGCGCCAGCAACATTACGCTCGTGGGGTTTTCTCGCGGTGGTGCATTAACGATAATGGCAAGTGATGCATTAAAAAATGATGCTATTCACTACGTGATACTTGCGGGCTGCGCTGGGCTTATCAAAAGTAAAACCGAAATTCAGCTCTACGGCAAGGTGTTGTCCGTTTACGAAACCTCAGATCAAGTAGGTTCTTGCGATTTTGTGAAAGCACGCTCAGCAAACCTCAAAAGCTTTACGGAGCTTTCGATTTCAACCGGTAAGGAGCACGGCGCTTTCTATGTCCCAAGAGAGGAGTGGTTGAAGCCCGTTAAAAGCTGGATTTTAAACCACTAAATCATTAGCACGTCGCTATACCAATAACGCGCCGTGCTGAACCTTCCTTCAGAATCTACCTACACTCCAAATTCCTTTTTTGAAAACAAAACTCTGTTTACTTATTGCACTTTTGAAAATGCTCTCTATAATTGAACCTTATTCGAATGACATTCGAATAAGGTTCAACCTCTAAGGAGAAACGATGGCACCGGCACCTAAATATGATAAAGAAACCCAGCAACGCATGATTTTAAACGCTGCAGAACAATGCATTAATGAGTCTTCAGTCACTGACTTTACAATGGCAAAGGTCTCTTTGCTTGCAGGATTGTCTATGGGCTCAATCTATAAATTTGTGCAGACTAAAGAAGATCTAGTAATGGCGCTGGCCTATGAATCTTTTACCCATACATCCAGTGTTTTTAAGCAAGTGTTGTCCTTACCACTTAGCACGCCAGAACGCATGCTCGCAGTGTGTCTTATCTCGCCACAAAAGCTTAAACGCTTCTCTTTTGATTATGAATTACAGTCCTACTCCACCAATGAGGCGGTTATCAAAAGAGCTTCTGAGTTTTGGACCAATAAAATTATCGATTCATGTGACGGTTGTGAAAGCGTGTTTAAACAAGCACTCATTGATGGTATTGAAGCGGGTGAGTTACAAGCTACACCAGATCTACACGACATGGTAGAAGAAATCATCATCACCGGTTGGGCGCTTACCGTAGGATATGAGCAAGTAATGCGCTTACAACAAACTAAGCAAATTGTAGAGGGCACAGCGTCGCTACTCGCACCACTTGAACTAAACGATCCAGTTATTCGCAGTACCGTGCGATTGCTTAACAGTTATCCATGGCAACAGCCTATCACACAAGACTCACTGGTACGCATAGAGAAAGAATTGCAAACGCTCAAACTTCGTTAACTTAAGGAAACTTCAATGAATATTAAACGCTGGCTTATGGCCGTTGTCATTATTCTCATCGTTATTACCAGTCTTGGCTTTGTTAAGTTTACACAAATCCAAGCGGCAATCGCCTTTGGGGAATCTTTTCCGGAACCTTCGGCTTCAGTCAAAAGCACGTATGTATCAACTACTGAATATATTAAATCGGTTAAGGTTGTAGGCCAGCTTCACGCCAAACGCACCGTCACCATTAGTAACGAGTATCCCGGCCTTATCACTTACGTCGGCTTTAAGCCCGGCGAGCAAGTGGAGGAGAATCAGGTATTACTGCGCCTAGACAGCAGCATTGATGAGGCAAATCTACTAGCAGCTAAAGCTCGAGTAAAACTCGCTAAATCCACTTATCAACGAGTTGCCAAATTACTTGAACAAAAGCGGATCAGCCCTGATGAGGTAGACAAAGCCGAAGCCGAGGTGGCAATTAATCAGGCTGAAGTAAAACGATTAACCACGTTAATCGAGAAAAAAACCATTCGTGCCCCTTATCCGGGTCAAACAGGGTTAGAGCAATATCAAGTCGGTCAATTGCTGGATGCCAATAGCGAAATCACGTTCTTGGTTGGGTTAGACGACAGTATTTGGGTAGATTTCAAAATTCCACAAACCTTACCACAACCTAGTATAGGCGAAGATGTTAGCGTGGCAATTTCTAATGCCAATGGCCAATTACCCGCTCGCGTATCTGCCAAAATGCCAATGGTCGATGTCGCATCGCGTCAACAAAGTTATCGTGCAGAGCTACAAAACAGCAATGGCACACTCAGCCACAATAAAATGGTGTTAGTCAATGTACCAATGGAGGTCGTGAGTGCCGCGATAGTGCCAACCAATGCAATTACGCGCAATCACTTTGGCGAGTTTGTTTATGTACTTGAAAAGGACGAGAGCCAAAACTGGCGAGCAAAGCCAGTAAAAATCACTTTAGGCGATAAGGTCAACGACCAGCAACTTGTACTATCTGGCCTTAGCGGTGGTGAATTTATTGCTGCTGAAGGCGCATTCAAGCTACAAGAAAACTTACTGGTTTATACCGATCAGGTTGCCGCTGTTGATGGCAACAACGGAGGTCAGTAATGAGTGCATTACACGAAAATAAGCCGTCTATCATGGATATTTTTGTTAACCGGCCGGTACTGGCAATAGTGGTGTCATTGCTTATTGTACTAGCGGGTTTTAATGCCGCCCGAGATATATCAGTGCAGCAATATCCAAAAATAGAAAGTGCCTCACTGGTGATCAACACTGTCTATACAGGCGCTGCCGCAGACGTCGTAAAAGGCTATGTTACCGAGCCAATCGAGCGAGTGGCCTCTACCGTTCCGGGTGTCGACTATGTAGACTCGATAACTACCTCGGGACTTAGCAAAGTCACCGCTTGGCTTGAACTTAATCACAGTACCACCGACGCCTTGGCTGAGCTAACCACCCGCTTAAACCAGATTAAGTTTGAGTTACCCAGCGGAGCGGAAGATCCAGCCATTCAAATCGTGCGTGCCGACAGCCCGTATGCGGTATTCTATCTCGATGTAGAATCTCAAGGTCTGCCACGTAATAACGTGAGCGATTATTTGATCCGAAATGTTGTCCCTTCTATGTCTGATATTCCCGGTGTACAAAAAGTGACACTGGAAGGTGGCCGCGATCCAGCAATGCGAATTTGGCTCGATACCGAAAAACTCGCTATCTATGGCGTAAGTGCTAGCGATGTATTTGCTGCACTACAAGCAAACAACACCATTGCCACCTTAGGTTACAGTGAAAATAACAGACAACGCATCGACCTGATGGCCAATACCTCGTTAAAAACGGTAGCCGATTTTAACAACCTAGTGGTAAAAGAAATCGATGGCACGCAACTCAAGCTTGGTAACATCGCCACGATAGAACTCGGTGAAGCCGAAGGCATGGTAACCGCACGCCTTGATGACCACGAAACGGTATTCTTAGCGGTGTGGGCATTACCAGGTGCTAATGAAATTGATATTGGTGACGCGCTGTATAAAAAGATTGATGAGATTAATACCATCTTACCCGACGGTATGTATCTAAGAATTGGCTACGATGGCACGCTTTATATGCGTGATTCCATAAAAGAAATCTTCACCACGCTTGGGGAAACCGTCCTACTCGTGGGGATTGTTGTACTCGCTATGATGGGCTCGTTTAGAACCGCTATGGTGCCGCTGGTTACTATTCCTATCTCGATTTTAGGCGCAATCGCGGTGATCTCAGCAATGGGCTTTTCACTCAACCTACTGACTATTTTAGCTATCGTGCTTTCTGTTGGGTTAGTGGTGGATGACGCCATCGTAGTAGTTGAAAACGTTGCGCGCCATATGCGCGAAGGCAAACCCAGATTACAAGCGGCGCTTATCAGTTCACGTCAATTACTCGTCCCAATAATTGCCATGACGTTGACCCTTGCAGCGGTCTACGCGCCAATCGGATTTTTAACAGGTTTAACGGGGTTCTTATTCAGAGAGTTCGCGTTCACCCTAGCCATTGCGGTGTTAATTTCTGGATTGGTTGCTATAACCTTGTCGCCCATTATGAGTGCTTACGTTAACCCCGAAGGCGGTAAAGAAGGTAAATTAACGCAAAAGGTCAATGGCTATTTTGATCGATTACAAGCGTTTTATTTTCGTGCACTCGATACCTTGTTTAAGTGGCGTCCACAGGTCTTTTTTGTCGCTATCATGTTCTCTTTGTTGTCGGTGCCGTTTTACCTGTTATCACAAAAAGAGCTAGCCCCTATCGAAGATCAAAGCAGTATCCAAGTCGTAGTGGAAGCACCACCAGAGTCTTCTCAAGCTTATACTTCAGCGAAAATGAATGACACTGCCGAGGTCATGAACGCCACTGAAGGCGCTGAGTTTACTTGGCAGATTATTACGGCGGCAGCAGGCTTTGGTGGTGTAGAGCTTGCACCATTTGATGAGCGAGAAAATTCAGTACACGACTTACTATACGACCTATACGGCCGGTTAGGCAGCGTCACTGGACTAAGTTTATTCCCTATTTTACCTGCATCGCTTCCTACCGCAGGGCAGTTTGACGTTGAAGTGGTATTCCGTGCCAGTGACGACCCAACCGCGATGAAGCAGTACGCCGATGAGATTATTCAACGCGCCACCGCCAGTGGCAGCTTTATGTTCGTCAATACCGACCTAAAAATCGACCTGCCGCAAGCCGAGCTTGAAATCGACCGAGAGCTGGTTGCAGACTTAGGTCTCAGTTTGTCGTCGGTAAACGAGCAACTTAGTATTTATATGTCTAATAATTTTGCCAACTACTTCAACAAAGAAGGTAAAGCCTACCGCGTCATTCCCATTGTGGGCGATGGCGAAAGGTACAATCCTGAGAACATTCTTAATATGCAAGTAAGAACCGATGCTGGCGATCTTATTCCGATTTCAGCGTTTGCTACCTTGCGCACCTTTACAAGCCCTAGAGTGCTTGGCTCATTCAACCAGCAAAACTCGTTTAGAATATTGGCAGGCACACTACCACACATTACCAAAGAGCAAGCGCTCACACAGGTAGAGGAAATTGCTGCAGACGTTTTACCTAGTCACTACTCAATTGACTACGCAGGTGAATCAAGACAGCTAAGAAAAGAAGGCAACACCATGGTTGGCGTACTCCTGTTTGCCATGATAGTGGTGTTTTTCTTACTGACTATCCAGTTCAACAGCTTTAGAGATCCGCTCGTGGTACTACTCGGCTGCGCACCGCTGGCACTCGCAGGTGCATTGATGCTACCGTTTTTATCACTCACGACAGTCAACATTTACAGCCAAATCGGCCTAATCACGCTCATCGGTTTAATAGCCAAAAATGGCATCTTGATTGTTGAATTTGCGAACCATTTACAGCTTGAAGGTAAATCGAAATTTGAGGCGGTAAAAGGGGCTGCGGCCACACGTCTAAGACCTATACTGATGACCACAGGTGCAACCGTGCTTGGTCACTTCCCGTTGGTATTGGTAACCGGTGCTGGCGCAGAAGCGCGCAACAGCATAGGTATTATCTTAGTCGCAGGCATGCTCATCGGTACTTTCTTCACTTTGATTGTCCTACCGCTACTTTATGAAAAGCTGGCCAGCGATCACCGTGGTGAAGCAGAAACCATTGAAACCTACCCAGAAGCGCAATTGGCAGGCAAAGTCAGTATGACGTGATAACTTGCTAATAACCAAAAGGACACTAAGCGCCATGCTTAGTGTCCTTTTTGATTGGTAAAACCTTTCTTTTGATAAGCCGGAATTTATTTCAATCTATAGAAGGTGATTTAGGCTAACAAGCCTGTCCGCATGCCCAGCCGGAGCTCCATGCATATTGGAAGTTATAGCCCCCAAGCCATCCGGTGACATCGGTTACTTCACCGATAAAATACAGGCCTTTTTGTTTTTTTGCTTCGAAGGTTTTTGAGCTTAATTCGTCGGTATCTACACCACCTAACGTAACCTCTGCGGTGCGATAACCCTCTGTGCCATTTGGTTTTATTTTCCAGCTAGTAAGGGTTTCGGTGAGCTTTTCAATCTCTGTGTGGCTGAGTTGGTTGGCGTTTTTATCTGGGATGCTGCCGTCGCTGATTAGGGCTTCAATAAAGCGCTTTGGTAAGATGCTCGAAAGCAAGTTCTTCAGGCTCTTTTGCCCTTGCTCACTGCGCCAGTCATGAAGCTGTGCTTGCACATCTAAGTCAGGTAGTAAATTGATGCTAACAAACTCTCCTGCTTTCCAAAATGAGCTGATCTGCAAAATTGCAGGGCCAGATAAGCCTCTGTGGGTAAAGAGAATATTTTCTCTAAATTGGATACCGCTTTCGCTAGTCACTAGGCTATCTACGCTAATACCAGACAAACCATCAAAGCGTGCTTTGTCGTGATCATGAAGTGTAAATGGCACAAGCGCTGCCGTGGTTGGTAACACAGTTAAACCGAATTGCTCCGCTATTTTGTAGCCGATTGGCGTGGCGCCAAGTTTTGGCATGGTTAAGCCACCAGCGGCGATCACCACAGACTCGCAGTTAAAGGTTTGAGTTGTGGTTTTAACTAAGTAGCGACCATCAGCTTGATGTTCAATCGCAAGGACTTCTTGACGTAAATGAAGTGACACGCCCGCCCAGTCACATTCGGTAAGAAGAATGTCGACAATGTCTTGCGCGCTATTGTCGCAAAACAATTGTCCAAGCGTTTTATGGTGATAAGCAAGGCCATGGCGGTCTACCAATTCAATAAAGTCATGTTGGGTATAGCGGCTCAAGCACGACTTTACAAAGTGTGGATTTTTGCATAGATAATTAGCAGGTGAAGCATTTCCGTTGGTAAAGTTACAGCGGCCACCGCCACTGATCAAAATTTTACGACCTGGCTTTTTCCCCATATCAACCACTGCAACTTGTCGCCCTCGGTATCCTGCCTGTGCAGCACACATCAACCCTGCAGCACCTGCGCCGATAACGACTACCTCTATTTGTTGCATAAACTCACTCAACCTTTTATATAAGATTTCTACACTTTCCGTTTTGCCAACAGTTTAACTTTAAGCGGCAAAATCGCGACCAAGCGAAAATTATACCTAGATTCTTTATCTAATCACAGCTACGAATATCGATAGCCAATCGCATACCTTTTAAACACTTGTAAAAATTATGTCAGTCTATCACTTCCCAAACCTTCAAAAAGCAAGAAAATACAACTAGTAGAACATCAAAAAGCCAACCTTTAGAACTAACCAAGTCCCCACTCTATTGGCTACAAATGCTTCACAAAGTTAAAAACACTATTTTGTTTACAGTCATTTACAATGTAACTGAAATTTATTCACACTCTCATAAAAGTGAAAAATAAGGATTAAAAACAATAT
>NZ_JAKEVK010000270.1:0-5271 GCF_022398435.1 Pseudoalteromonas sp. Isolate6
ATCTTTTTAAAACAGACAAGTATATTTTTTCTATCACATGTAGGTCGCTGAGGGATAGATGTTCATTCACTTGATGAATTGAATCATTCTTTACCCCGCATTCGATCACTTGCGTTTTTCCAGTCGCGAAGAAGCGACCATCAGAGGTGCCGCCTGCGGTACTTAAACTCGGATATTGCCCCGTTGTTTCTTGGATTGCTTGCTCTACCAGAGTTAAAAAGCAGTTTTCTTGCTTCGCGCCGGTGTAAAATGATTCACAAGGCCGCTCCCAACAGATCTCCAACTCAGTACCGGATTTAGCCAGCGACTCCTGAATGTACTGCACCACTTCTTGGCTTTTGTAAGCATGGCTGTAACGAATATTAAAGATGATTTCACACTCTGCTGGTACTAAATTATCCACGATACTTGGAACTGTGATCCCGGTGACTTGCAGCGTGGTTTGCGATCCCACTTCATCTTTCCACCAAGGTAAAAGCGCGAGTTGACTAACTAACTGGCCGGCGACGTGAGCCGCATTAACGGTGTGTTCTGGATACGCCACATGCCCAGCCTTTCCTTTAACGTGAATACGTCCTGAAATGGCCCCGCGACGACCATTTTTTACCGTATCTCCCACCACTTGGTGTGAAGTCGGCTCCCCAACCAAACAAGCATCTAGCTCAATGTCATTTTCCACTAACCGCTCTGCGATCAATTTGGAACCAAACTCCGCTTCACCTTCTTCGTCAGACGTGAGCAACCAGTAAAAGCTTCCTTGTAATTTTTCACGGTGCTGAAGTAATGCTTTGGTTGCAGCAAGCATTGCCGCAACACCACCTTTCATATCTGCAGCTCCACGTCCATATATCACGCCATCAATAATCTGCGCACTAAATGGCGGCACAATCCAGCCTTTATTATTTGCAGGCACAACGTCCACGTGACCAGAAAAAGCAAAGGTGGGTCCTTCAGAGAAATGATAACTCGCAATTAAATTCTTTACTCCTTGCATCTCAAACTGCTCAATAGTAAAGCCCAGCGCGGCGAGTTGCTCTGACATAAAAGTGATAGTACCTGCATCACACGGCGTAACTGAGGGCGCTTGGATCAAGTGCGTTAATATCTCTGTGACGTAAGATGAGCTAAGATCTTGATATTGTGTTGCTAGTGACATAACTAAGAATGATTTGTAGATGAAATCTAGCAATTATTTAAAGATGAAACTTTGACCACAGCATTGCAGTTTTAATGCAAATTAATGACATCGAGAAAACTTAATCTAAATCAAACTTTCAAAAATTTCTGAAAGCTTACAATTTAAAAATTGATCTAGAACAGTTTTTCATTTTTTGAACCCTTTTAAGATGGCTTCATTGAAAACACACACTGTTTCACAGTTTAAAAATGTCCTCACATAGGGTTAGGAGAAGAAAATGAAAACTTTAAGCGCTGCACTTTTATCTACTCTGCTAGTTGCTGCTCCCTTCGCACACGCAAATTTCAGTGTTAATGTTGGTGCTATTAATGTAAACCCTGACAACACGGCCTCTGCCATTGATCAAGATAACTCGCTAGGCTTAGTCGCTGATTCAAATACTCAGCTTGGTATCACGCTTGATTACCACTACAGCGATAACATCGTGTTTGAACTAGTTGCGGCAACACCATTTTCTCATACCGTAGACGGTGCTGGTGGCTTGGCTGGAGCTGAAATTGCAGATATCAAACACTTGCCACCAACGCTACTTGCGCAGTACCACTTCTTTGATTCGAGTGCCAAGTTCCGTCCATTTATCGGTGCAGGCCTAAACTACACAGTATTCTTCGATGAAGAGCCAAGTGCAGCACTTAAGGCAACGCTAAAGACTAACGATGTGGAAGTTGATTTAGATAGCTCTTTTGGTATCGCATTACAAATTGGTTTTAACTACGACTTAAATGAAAAATGGGGTCTACACGGTATGATCTCCAAAATGGACATCAATACCGACGCAACAGTGTACGCAAACGGCGTAAAAGCATTGACTTCAGACGTTGAGATAGACCCTGTTGTGGCTATGTTCGGTGTGAAGTATAAGTTCTAACACCTAAGTAGTTTAAATCACAGATTTACTGTTACTTTCTCAATCCCCAAGGCCACTGATGTGGCCTTTATAATTTATATATTACTGTTTTTCTTTGCCTCTAACATGGCTTTCCAATGCATAATCTCAGGAGATAAAATAGGTGCTTCACCGTTAAACCCTGCCACTTCCAACATTTCCTCAACTGTAACTACCCCACCTTTGCGCTTGAATACTCCACGAACATACGCAATCGCATGTAGTCCACGCTTCGAATGAAATCGCTGCTCAATGTAAAAATATTTATGATCCCACCCCACCACCTTAGTGGTAATGGTAAACTTTTGCAGTGGTTTGATATCACGAATATAAGTAATCGCCGTTGCGTTCACAATTGGAAACCAGCGGCGTTTCATCACAGCTGCAAATAATCCAACTCGCTCTGTCATCCAAGTACGTGCCAAGTCCATGAACGCAAGATATCGAGAATTGGTCAAGTGCATATTAATATCACAGTCACTTGGTAGGGCACGATACTCAATATCTATCGGCGATAAAATGGAATCTGCTATTTGTTTATTCTGTCTTATTCTCCAAAACAACAGCAGTAAACGGAAATATAAATTCATAACAATGGTCTTACCAGTTAATAATTTTTCGATTCTAGCATAGCAATTCATATTCTAAAGTGATTATTTTGCTACGCTTACTTCTATAACCGATACATTGCTTTGACCCTTAGTTGCGGTAATGCTCTTGGTAAACTAGATTAATATCCTGAGCTTCGAAGAATGAGCGCCTTACTATCATGGCGAGAGAAGCCTGCAAAATAAGTTTAGAAACAACGAATTAGGCTTGGGCATGGCCAAGTCTATAATTAATAATAGCTAAAGTGAAGTCGATGAAAAAATTTTCCCTTTTTACTTATTTTACCTTGTTACTTGCCTTTTCCAGCGTGTGCTACGCAGACTTTGACTTTAAAGGAGAAGGCACATTAACTTACCCAACTGGTGTAGAAAAAGCGTTTGAGTTTGGTTTTGCTTGGAACAAACAGACTGAACAATTTCGCATAGGTGCGAATCTCTATGACATGTCTGAATTACCAGAGTCATACTCTGTCGCCATCACGCTAAGTAAAGACGATACCCGCGTTTGGATCCAAGAGTTCAATCAAGGTTTTATTTCTGAGTTTAAGTGGCAAATTGCAGATCATCACATCTCTCTTGTGAAAAAAGAGTTTAGTGACTCTGTGAAGGGTAATTACGTCTTGACAGTAAATGGGATAGATTATTTCTTTGCGCGAGATAACGTTAGTATCACACTCTCTTTTGAAGAAGATGGCATTAAGAATATTAAGGTCGATGGCGTGACAAAAGACATGGGAACCAAATCATAAGGGCCACACACACCGCATGGCCTTCAGATCATACCTTGACTGTTTTTCTGTTTATCCCATACTCACGCAGCTTGTTGGCAACGGCTGTGTGACTCAATCCCAAACGTTTCGCCAGCTGTCGTGAACTTGGATAAGCAGGGTAAAGTTTGCGCAACAAAGTTGCTTCAAACCGCTTCACGGCTTGGTCTAACGTCCCTTCAAAGTCAGACTCCAAATAACCTAAGTCATGCGTAAAGGTCGGTAGGTTTAGATGCTCGGTACGAAGTTCTTTATCGTCAAGCAACGAAACTGCACGATAAATAGCGTTTTCTAGCTGCCTCACATTACCAGGCCACGGATAATTCTCTAAAAACTCAATACATTCTCTAGCAAGAGTTGGCGCTGGATGGCCATTTTGCTGGGCATATTTTTGTACAAAATGCTCAGCCAGAGGCCCGATATCTGCTTTCCTATCTCTCAGCGGCGCAATTTCAAGTGTTAGTACGTTAATACGATAGTAAAGGTCTTCTCTGAATGCACCTTCTTGCACCATTGCAGGCAAATCTTTTTGCGTTGCAGCTATGATGCGAACATTGACCTTAACTTCATTTTCGTCACCGACTTTACGGAAAGTACCATCTTGTAAGAAACGCAGTAACTTAGTCTGTAACTGTGTCGACATTTCACCCACTTCGTCGAGAAATACCGTGCCACCATCAGCCTGTTCTAATACACCGCGTTTTGGCGCTGCATTTTCTTCATATCCTGCGTAACCAAAAAGCTCGGATTCAGCAACGTCATCAGGTAATGAGGCGCAAGAAAGTGCGATAAAGGGTTTTAGCGAACGATTGGAAGCATAATGGCATGCTCTAGCCAGCAGCTCCTTACCCGTACCAGTTTCACCTGTGATCAGAATTGGCGCTTCTAGCTGTGCCATTTTTCTGGCTTCACGTACGACTCTGCGCATCGCTGTGCTGTGATTGTGAATGGTTGCAAAGCTTTCTTGACCATAACGACGAAATGCACTGACTTGTTGGCCTAATCGCGACTGCGACTTGATGTTAATTACCGCCCCTGCTAATACGTCACCTTCGATCCCCTGAGGTACCGAAATTGGCAAAATATCAGCAATAAAATCTTCCCCACCCACTTCTACTCGAGTCGTTTGGCCTAATACCTCTTTACCTTCTAACCAGCGGGTAAAATTAAATCCTTTCAAAAGGTTGTTAATATTAGCACCGATCACTTCCTTCTCAACCATGTTTAGGTCACGACAAGCTGCGTCATTGCAGTGACGAACCCAACCTTTAGCATCAATAGAAATTACGCCATCAGGCAAAGCGCTGAGCAAAGTATTCAACTCATTATGCTCACGTTCTGATGGTAAAAACGCGGTAGTACGAACATCTTCAACGCCATCAATTAAACGGATCTCAGGCATAATTTTCTGGAACTGTTCAAATTCGATGGGTGGAAAGCTCACGTACATTCGACAATTTACTGAATCAACTTCTATACCTTTTAAGTCGACACGGTAACTCACCAAGATATTGAGAATTTCTTGGGCAATACCAATACGGTCAGCGCAATGTATCTCTAGACGCATTTGTTCCTCAAAGCGGGTTTTAACAATTGATGAGATCATACTCTAAGAATAGCTGGCCGACTAGAAAAACGTAAAGAATATTGAACAGGATTTTATCTACTTTCGTAAATTCTTACCCTATACTAATAGTGGACAGAAAAAAGTTGCTTATTAAAACACCTTTCAGCGCTTATTAAGTTTTTGATTTAGAAAATCATATTCTATTTCAAAAGATTGCAACGCATAAACACTTATAGATATAATAC
>NZ_JAKEVK010000271.1:0-5198 GCF_022398435.1 Pseudoalteromonas sp. Isolate6
ATATGGATTTACATAATCAATAAAAAGATGATAATGAGTTAAATAGTTTCAAAAATTTTTTGAAAATGAATACACAAGATTTAATCGTCGTAATGAAAACGGCTCAGCTTGGCAATATTAGTGCGGCGGCTGCACAGTTAGATATGCAGGTTGCTACAGCGAGCGCCGCGATAAAGCGAGTGGAAAAGCACCTTGGCTTTCAACTTTTTGTGCGTTCTACGCGTAGCTTAAGGCTATCAAAGCAAGGTGAAACTTACTTGCCAATTTGCGAGCAGGCACTTGCGCTTTTGGATAATGGCAAAAAACAGGTGCTTGATAACGACAACGAAATTGACGGTGAGCTAAGATTAACCGCACCGTCAGCTTTTGGCCGTAATATTCTCCTACCTTGGCTAGACGAATTACTTGATGAATACCCCAAACTTGCCTTGAAGCTTATTCTTAATGATCACAATCTCGACTTTTATCGTGACGGTGTTGATATCGCGCTGCGCTATGGCGCGCCTGAAGACAGTAGCTTCTACGGCTTTAAAATTTGTGATGTGCCATTGCTGCTTTGTGCCTCTACGGAATACATAGAAAAACAAGGCACGCCAAAGGATCATGAGGAGCTAAGTGAGCATCAAGGGCTATTCTTTTTGATCAGAGGCAGTAAGTTTGATACGTGGAAACTGACGAAAAATGAACAAACTTACAAAGTGGTGCTTAAAGGGCGTAGAACCAGTAATGATGCGGATGTGGTAAAGCGCTGGTGTGCGCAAGGAGCGGGTATTTCATTGCGCTCCGCGATAGATGTAGCAGACCAACTAGAACAAGGTGTGGTGCAAAGTATATTAAATGACTACCGCGTTGAATGTAAGCCGTTGTGGTTGATCTGCCCGTCAAAGCAAATGATCAACCCAAGCGTGAGAGTGCTGCGCGATAAACTAAGAGTGTACTGCCAAGCGCTTGTAGAAAAGGCCGAGCGGTATAAATAACGCACTAGGGCTTGACTGAAGCTGTATTCTTAGGCTTTTCGGGTAAGTGGGTTGGGTAACCAAATAGCGCCAACCATTTGCTCTTTAAGGTGTTTGCTTGTGAAAAACAGTGGAACATATGACGCCACTGAGCAAAGTTTACATCTAAAGGGGTCTGCTTTGGTGCCGCACCTCTTATTCCATAACAAATTGTGATGTCCTCACGCTCCTCAACAAAGGTGCCAAAAAGCTTATCCCAAATGATCAGCACCCCAGCAAAGTTTTTATCTATATAGTCAGGATTACTGGCGTGATGGACTCTGTGGTGGGAAGGCGTATTAAAGATCCGCTCAACCACTCCTAACCGATTAACCGTTTGTGTATGGACAAAAAATTGAAAAGCCAAGTTGATTGCGACGATGGCAAATACCAAGGTCGGGGTAAATCCAAGCAGTATCATAGGCAGCCAGAACAGCCACATACCGACAATAGGGTATAGCAAGCTTTGGCGAAATGCGGTGGTAAAGTTCATGTTGTTCGAACTGTGATGCACTACGTGTGCACTCCAAAGCCAGTGAATACAATGTGATGCCCGGTGAAACCAGTAATACAAGAAATCTTGCAAGATAAACCCAAAAAGCAAAGTGAGGAGATTTAATTCGATTGTGAATAAGGCAAATTGATGAAGCCAGTAAAAGAGCGGCATCAGTACAAGCAAAGCCAGCGCGTCGCTGCCTTGGTGGAGCAAGGCGAGTAGGGCATTGAGTAATGAATCTCGCCAATCATAGTGTTCGTGGTGCTTGATATACTCCCAGGCAACACAAAGTAAAAAGATGGGACTGAGTGCCAGTAAAATTAGCGATACATCAACCATATACAGCTCCTTCTTTAGCCAAAGCTTTGGTACTTTATATGCACTAGCGTAACGGGTTAGCCATTGACAATCCTGCCAAACTGCGCCAACAATTTGTCCAAATACGACAAAAGGAACTGCAATGCACTCCACTTCGTTTGTATATTTTTATAGTGCGTGGGTATATCTCCATGACCGTTTTACCGATGACAAGAAGCTGCGAGGCGAGTTTGCTGAGCTAGTAGCGTCACGCCCTGAACGTGTAGCACTCGTTGAGTATGAGCGATTGCTTGAGGTAGGACAGGAGCTGAGCGGCGATCCCTTAATTGGTTTTGAACTGGGTAAAGCCATTCAGCTGCATGATTATGGGGCGCTTGGTTATTTGGTCGAAACCAGTAAAGACTTACAGCAAGCTATTACCTCCTTATTGCATTACGACGCCATTGTCGCCGATATTGGCCTCGCTGTATTCGCAAGTGATAGCGACAATGCCAAGTTAACTTGGCAACCAAAAACCCCGCTGGGTAAGCAAGCCATTTTGCGTAATATGACCGCTTGGGTGAGCGCTGCAAGGCAGCTTTTGCGTTCAACTTTATCGCCTAACCAACTCCAGCTTAGCTTTAGCGTGTGTGACCTAGAATTACAACGTTTACAGACTTGGTTTGGCTGCTCCGTATCACAAAATTGCCCTGAAAACGCACTGTCTTTTCCGTTAGATTTTCTTACTATGCCCGTCGCTACCGTCGACAGCCTAATGCACGAACATATTGAGCAAGTGGTTGCAAAAAGCGTATCAGCGCTCTGTGATAATCATGACTTAAAAGCGCGTGTTGCTAATTTACTAGCGGCAAAGCATTCACTGACTGGAGTCAACCAAGCAAGTATGGCTAAGGCATTAAACATGAGTGTGCGTTCGATGCAGCGTAAGCTAAAAACACAACACACCAGCTTTAGAACCTTACTCGACCAAGAGCGAAAACATAGATTTGAACAACTCATCAGCAACACCAGATTGCTCGATATTGTAGACGCACTCGGTTTTACAGAGCAAAGTGCGCTCAATAAAGTTTGTGTAAAATGGTATGGGAAACCACCGTCAAAGCTAAAGTGAAGAACCGAAGGTAGGTAAGGTTTGGTTTGTTAGTTAAATTCCCAGCATTGGTGCAAATATTTATTGGGAATACATAGTGGGTGTTATCGATTTTCTATTTACAAACTCTCGTGACTTGGCTTGTTAGCACTTTTTCAATCCCTTTCTACTAAGCCGAGAAATAAATTGCTGACACCCACCTGGTGACAGAAGTGAAAATTGGGCACGCCGAGCGTAGCTTCAGCTGCGTCCGGCACCCGAAGGGATAGAATTTGCGCGCCTTGCAAAATCGGTTACACTCCGTAAAACTATGTTCTAAAATTAAAATAGCGATGGATGCCACCTCATAGCCCGACATATATGAGCTTTATTCTAATGGGTTTGTTGGTTATTCTCCCGAGTTTAATATGTCTCGAGATAAATTTTCTAATTTTTTTATAAAAACATCCCAATTGTAACCAGCAACACCACCTATAGCGACATAGCCTAGTGTAGCTCTTACAGGATCATTTTCATCAGCTATATCACCGGTTAGGACTAAAAGTCCACTTTGAACTATTGCAAATACCAAACACCCAACTAAAGTGGAAAGTAATGGAGCAAGATAAAACCCCCAAATGTGTTTCTTTTCAAATGTACAAGAAATTGCATAGTGGCGGTGAAAAGAAGTAATTCCAAGAATACCACACCCAAATAGTGAGCCTACAATAGTAAAGAACAAAAACGGAACCTGAGCAGGAATTTCAGTGTCATCGCTTATGTGCCAAAGTTTTAAAATAGAAGAAAACCCTGTGAGCCACCCATCAACTAAAAACCAAATCGCAAAAGTAGAATATATAAAAACATATATTGGAACTAACCATATTGATTTACCTATATCTGAACTACTGCTTGTTTGATTTGGAAGAGGATGAGAAGAGGTCTGTTGGCTTAACTGTCCATTATCTAGGGTAGGACTTTGCTGTAAAGTCTCCCTATTTTCATTCGTCATAAACGTCTCATTGTGTTGCTATTTGTATATCTAGTGAACATAATAGTACTACTAATCAAATAAAAGGCTACATTTTAGAGGCGAATTCTTTATCTCTCTTGACTGAAAATGTGCATTGGAAGCTAAAAAGAAATAACAATGAGTCAAAAAGGTTTAAAATTAGATTACACTTGGCCAGCTGATTTTCCAGAAGATATTCCCGAAAGTTGTGATCCTATACCGGCAGAAGGCAAAGTTTATCGTTTAGTTAGGACAGTTCCTCCTACGGAGGTTGATTTCCAAAAGCACAGAGATGAACATCCTGACTATGTTTATGTCACTAAGGATAAACCTTTATCTTATGGTATATCATTTTTTACGACTTTATCAAAATTAAAGCGAAAAACTGGAAACTATCCCGCCCCAGAACAATATGAAAGTTGGCAAACAGTTTGCGGTGAGCTAGTACCTGAACTTGGGGTTATAAAAATAGACTCAGGGCATGTAACATTGTGGGCACAAGAGGGAGCATTGCCTCATCAATACATTAGGGAAGAGGTAAAAGAAGCATGAATATTTTACCAAAAGACACAATTTTAGGTACTCTTAAAATTTTTGAAATATATGATGAGTTTTATGGACCTAAGTGCTTTTCTGTCCGAGATGAGCTTCAACATTTATATCTTGTTTATTGGAGTGGTGACTATGATAATGGAGAATGCACTAAATGGGTGTACATGCCTGTATCAACAAAGATATTAGATGAGTTACTTCGTGAAGAGTATACGTTTCATGAAGCATTTGCTAAATCGAGGAGGTTGATGCTCATTTCTACGTTTGCGGATGAAAGTCGCCATACAATGATAGAGCCTCTTACGAAAAAGAACATTGAGTTAGCTAATCTGCCACCAAAGAATTTTGAAATTGATCCTGATGAATTAAAGTCTTTTGCGCCAGAGGCAAAATGGGATTTCAACTTACGAATAGCTAAAAAAACGGGAAACGACTCTCCTGCAGATAATGCTGTAACAGATACGCTTGATTCATTCAGTGAAGTGGTCAGAAGCATTATGAGAGACCCTAAAAACCTTAAACCGTCTCTACATCCGTTAACAGCTGACTATGGCTCATTTGATGTGAAGCTAGGCTCAAGTAACCAAGAGCGAGCAGCTGTTGCTATTGAATTACTGGAATCTTTGCTTTCAGATGTAAATAAGCTAGAAAGTAGGCTGGAAGAATACAATATTGATCCTTATAGGTTGAAAAATCTATTGGATATCGTGAGCATTAATAAATTAGATTTAACTTTGAAGTCTAAAACTTCAAATG
>NZ_JAKEVK010000272.1:0-5134 GCF_022398435.1 Pseudoalteromonas sp. Isolate6
ATATAAAAGTTTACATTTAATTAATTGTTGAAACAGTAAGCTTTAAATATGTGCAGGGAGAGTACATTTGACTTGTCACCCTTTGTCTCTCATTGCCGCGAATGTATTAACCAAGGTAACACTATGACAGTATTGAACACTGAAACTAGAAGTAAAAAGCTCTATTACCGACGCGCCTCTTGGCAAGCTAAAACCAAAACATCTTTAGAAAAAATGATCATTGCTGCACATGAGCAGTTTCCAAGTTCCGGAGAGCGAACTTTTGCCAGAATTGGTGGTGAGGTTCAATGCTCATCTTCACAGGTGAAAGATGAACATAAGGGGATTTATTTACACATTACAAGCTACAAGCCAGGTGAGGAAGCCTCTATTTTAGACAATGACAAAACTAAATCTGAATGTGACACCGATATATATGCAGCACCAGAAGGAAAAGAATTCTTAGATGGAGATTTGTTTGCTTATATCCGTAATAACCATGTTTTATTTTGCTCTAGTAGCCTCAGAGAGGCTGGTCTTCAATATTATCTCCGGAAAATCCTTGCAAAATATGGGAAACCAGAAGTAGGACATACTCTGACCTTGGCAAGTATTGCTGATTCAAATAAGCTTAAAGTGATAAGAAAAGAAGGCGTAAAAGCCATTGATTTGAACATGTCACTGTATAATGCAAGTTTGTTAAGGCTTGAAGAAACAGATAAGAAGTCACATGGCTTAATGAACAAAGTATATGAAGAATTTAGTAGAGTATTTGCAGAAGATCCTGAAAACTCTGAAATGACAGAAATGGAAAACGTCGATGTTAGAGTCAGTTTAAGATTTGATGGAAAGAATGCACATCATAAGCGAAAAACTCCAGAATTTGGTGCTACAGGAAAGAAACACCTAAAATTAGCCGCTGAGAAAATAGTTCACGAATATGACCCAGAAAACGAAGTTGGCTTGGGCTTTGAAATCATAACGTATGGTGATACTAAGATTTCACCTCATGAAATCCAGATTTCATCACATGATAAAATTAGTAAGCAAGGTAAGTCAGTAACGAAAGTGGATGCATGGCAAAAGCTAAGAACGTATTATAATGACCTTAAGGACAAGGGGATCTTAAACCAGTGAAAAACAAGACCGATAGAGAAAAACTTAAACTAGCACTTTGCTTGGCATTGTGGGCTGGTCTGTTTTCTTATTTTGGTCAACCTTATATCCACAATAATCAAGATGCGGTAAATATCATTGTTACGGTATTTTCCATACTGGCAGGTTTTTTAATTGCCGTTATCACCCTGATTGGAGATCCTAAATCGCTCCCAGCAGGTGGTTGGCAAGTCGCCCAGTTAGGCAGTGTGTTGACATACAATCGTCTAGTCAGAAAGAAGTGGCTTTTCAAGCTTTATCTAATCACATTATTTTTGATTTTTTGTGCAATCTTGATTAAAAAACCATGCCCTAAACTAGTGATTTGGTTTGAATATATATATTTATATACAGGTTTCATTGCATCCGTACTTTCCTTCAAACTCCCAGCAGCACTGATGGAGCTACAAGAAGAACGCATTCAGAACGAAATTAATGAACGTAGGAAGAAAGAAGGAATCGAAGACGATTAAATTTATTAATCCAGTTTAAAATACACTCACCAACGCTATTGGCACTCTATCAGCACAGCCTGATGGAGATGCCAAATGACCTTACCCAATCTTAACTACTTTAAGCAACAGCCAGAGATCCGCGATGCTTTAGCACCGTTCTCTTTAAAGTTTGCCGACTCAATTATTCCCATTCTATACCTTGAGGGCGGCTTACGTGCAGATGGCGGTATCAACAATGTCGCGTCAGACCGAGGCGGACTAACTAAGTTTGGGATCAGTCAACGCGCTTATCCAAATCTCAATATTGCTGAACTCACATTAGCTCAAGCTGTTCGCTTGTATCACCGTGATTATTGGCGGCCAATGTATTGCGAGCACATGAATACAGGCTCTGCGCTTATGCTTTTAGATGGCGCTGTTCAACACGGTGTGCCTGGCATGACTCAGCTCGTACAACGTTATGTAGGCGCTAAGCCAGATGGCCGCTTTGGCTCTAAGACTCTCCAGGCTTGCCAAAGTATTTTACCCAACCAGCTCATTATTGGCTTGAGCCTGCGCCGCGCTCGTAAATACGCAAGGATCTGCACCAATGACCCCACGCAAAAGCCGAACCTTGAAGGTTGGTATAACCGCTTAGAGCACATCACCGAGCTTGCCACCGTGGGATTCAATCATGGGTAGAAATTGGCAATGGAGCTACACGCAAGGCCGCATAAAACGATTAAAGGCCGAAGTTGCCGCGAGGCAAAATGGCGAACCGTTTGATGCCAACCAAATTCCACTGCACAGCTACGACGGTACGATGCAAAGCAAATTCAAACGTGGTTGGCTGTCGATTTGTGAGACAGATATCCAGTGCCGACTAAACGGCCATAACACCTATCAACAAGTGCGACAGCGCCTCGCCAAACAATTTGGAGAGCGCCATGAGTGATTGGGTGGGACTAGGTACTGTGGTTGGCAAACTATTGGACGATGTTTTTACATCCGATGAAGAGCGCCAGCAGCTTGCTAATGAACTTGCAAAAATCGACAACCAACGCCACGCACAGGTGCTGGCTCTTGAGGGCCGAATCGTTGAGCTACAAGGCCAGGTGTTGGCTGCTCAATCTCAAATTATTACCGCTGAAGCCAAAGGCGAAAGCCGCCTGCAACGCTGCTGGCGACCTATCACCATGTTGACCTTTTTAGTGCTAATTGTACTGGACTCGTTCGGCGTGCTGGCGTTTAGGCTCAGCGAGCAAGCGTGGGAGCTATTGCAGCTTGGTATTGGCGGCTACGTGATTGGGCGTAGCGTCGAGAAAGCCGCCCCGGGTGTTAAAAGCATGGCTGCTTCAGCCATTCAAAATCTAAGGAAACCTAATGGACGTAGTTGATCAAGCGCAGCGCTTGGCAGAGCAAGATTTAGAGCGCGCGCTCAATAAAAACAAAGCCAATTTTGTTGGCCAAGATGTCGATTTTAATCACTGCTTGGAATGTGGCATTGAAATTCCAAAGGCGAGACGTGATGCAATTCATAGCTGTAAGCACTGTGTGGATTGCCAAGAGCTGTTAGAGCGACAAGCCAAACACTACAGGAAGCCATGATGGAGTTTTTACTTGAGTGGTGGAAGCAAATGCTAGCCGCTGGTGTGGTAATCGTAGGCGCAGGCTCTATTGCATGGCTAAGAGCCACATTTGTGAGTAGAAAAGCACATGATGCTTTAGAGCTGCGTGTCAGCGCGGTTGAGCAAACAGTTGACGACTTGCCGAGCGCCGATGATTTACACGACCTAGACAAACGCTTGATTGAGGTGGGTGGCAAAATTGATGCGCTCTCGCCTCAGCTGGCCACGTTACAAAACACTACATCACTTTTAATGGAAAACGAACTCAGAGGTGCACGTAGTGGCGATAACTAACGATAACTGCTCTTGCGGTGCCAAAGTCGTTGTATTCACGGGCGATGATGTAAAGCACACGTCATTTCTATGTGATGGTTTTCAAGTTATCTGTGCTGAAGATCTTAATACCGACAAAGCTAACTATTACTCACTCTTTAGGTGCTCTGAGTGCGGTGAACCAACAGCTGAAGCTGTGCCAACTGTAGTTAATTTTCTCCATCCAACTTTCATAGGAAAAAATCATGGCGATGCATGAAGTACAAGCTGAACACCAACGGATCAGTATTTTGATTGCGCTTAAAGAGTCTGCGGACTATGGCGCAAACACTAGCATGTTGCGAGATGTGCTGAAACGCTACGGCCTAGGCTGTAGCCTCGACCAGCTTAAAACCCTGCTGAATTGGCTGGAACAAAACGGCTACGTTAAAAACGAGCGCCTCAGCGAGAATACATGGGTTGCACGCATTACGAGCGCTGGCATTGATGTAGCTGAAGGTACGAGCACAGTACCAGGCATTAAACGCCCAGCACCTCGGAGTTTATAGCCATGAGTGATGCTGTACGCAGAGGCAAACCCTCAAAAATAGACATGCTGCCTGAAGACATCAAAAAAATGTTGGATGAAATGCTGCGTGATAGCGGCAATTCGCAGGCCGATATTTTAGATGCAATTAATCGGCGTATTCTCGATGCGGGCATGGATGAGGAGGCAACCATTTCGCGCTCTGGCCTCAGTCGCCATGCCCAAAAGACGGAAGCGATTGGCAAGCGTTTACGAGAGCTACGCGAGACAACCAAGGCACTTACTGCGGAGCTGGGTGATAAACCTACGGGCGACACCACCAAAATGATCTTAGAGATGGGCCGCTCACAACTCTTTACCGCCATGCAAAAGCAAATGCTCAACCCAGACGACGATGACGACGTTGATATTGGCATGATTAAAGACGCCATGCTGGCCGCTCAACGTTTAGAAGCTACAGCTATGAAGGCTCACCAACGTGAAAAAGACATCCGCAAAGCATTCGCTGAAGAAGCGGCTAATGCCGTGGGAGATGAACTACGCGGTGAAGACGGTATGAGTGAAGAGCTAGAAGATAAGATCCGTGGCATATTGCTAGGTAAAGCGTAATGAGTGAAAAGCCTACATTAACGGCTACCAGCCGCCCCACCAAAATAGACCTAAAAGAGGAAATGCAACTCTACGGTGTTGACGTTCCTGATGCTGATGACTTTGAAATACCAGACAAAGCTCCCGTGTTTTTACCCTATCAACAACGTTGGTTTGAGGACGAATCAGGGGTGTGCATTGCTGAAAAGTCACGACGTACTGGTTTAACGTGGGCGGAAGCTGGCCGCAATGTGTTAACTGCCAGCAAACCTAAAAAGCGCCACGGTAGCAACGTTTTTTACGTTGGCTCTAAACAAGAAATGGCACTGGAGTACATCGCCGCTTGTGCGTTGTTTGCCCGTGCATTTAACCAGTTGGCAAAAGCTGATGTATACGAGCAGACATTTTGGGACAGCGAAAAGAAAGAAGAGATCCTAACGTACATGATCCGCTTTCCTAACAGCGGATTTAAAATTCAAGCGTTATCAAGCCGCCCCTCAAACCTGCGTGGGCTACAAGGTGATGTGGTTATAGATGAAGCCGCGTTCCAT